>CANRKR010000018.1 GCA_947631275.1 uncultured Akkermansia sp. | reverse complement strand
CACCGAAAGGCTGGCTTCAGGACCTGGCAGCCGGATGTGCTGCGGCACACCTTCGCCACGCACCACCTCGCCGCGTTTCGCAACTACGCCGAGCTGCAGCTGGAAATGGGGCACCGCTCGGCAGAACAACTGCGCACTCGTTACATCGCCATGGAAGGCATGAAGTGCCGCGAGGGATTCATCCTCCGGTCGAGTGCGCATACGACGACACCCTGAGGCAAACGCCTGCGTTTGCCTATGGACGATGAGCAACACGCCTGACGGTTCCGTTCAGGGTACTCGCGGCAGTGGGCAGCACAGGAGGATGGACAGCGCGAAGACGTTGCCCGTAGGACGAATCAGCAGGGTGGCGCCGGTGGGTCAACCTATGACTTGTTGGCTCCCGCGCTTACGCGCGAACTAAGACGGAGACAATATTGGTGAATCTCCACGTAAACAGCGTCTTTATCCAACGTCCATGCCCCTTTGCTCACAGGAATCCAAGCGAGAGAAAAAAGCTTCACTCCCTTTTCGTGGAGGATGTCGTTACTTGCGGAGCAAGAGTTGTATTCACATCATCGAATGTACCCCGGGAACCGCTTGCGACATCCACAATCAAACCGACGATGCCACCCAGAAAAATATTACCGAAGAGCCAACCGCTTGGAGAAGGAGAAATATATTACAACGGATAGGGGTGGGGTGATAGAATTAGCTTTCATAGTGAAAATGAACCGGTTAGTTTAGGTTCGGCGTGGATCGTACGCCATCTATCATCCGAGCGAGGAAAAAATTAGGATGCGAGTAAGAGCATTTTCTCTGTTGCTTCACTTCTCTCAAATGCGTTTGCCTTGTCTTCACCGCTTGACAAAATGTCCTGTGCTCAGTAGGATGATGATGTGGAGAGTTTGACCATACGCGGGCTTGTGCGCAATTATTTGCAGGGGCTTTTGTCTGTCGGCCGCAGGCGTGTTGTCCTCGAGGAAGAAGTGCGTCCTATTCTGCGCACGTGGATGATTGCCATGCGTCGAAACGGCTCTACGCAAGGTTGTCCTCAAGTGGCTCCGCAGATAGCGGAAGGGTCCCCTGGTGCTACGGACTTCCTGAAAAGTGCGCGCACGGATGCTTCGGACGAGATGACAGAGCCCCGACGGGACGATGAGCAAAAACTTTTCTTTCGCCCTGCCGGGAGAACATTGGAAGAAATTCGGGAGCAGGCAAAGAAATTACTTTTGAATTGGGAGCCACTGAAGGATCTTGGCTCGCTGCGCAGTATCCCCGTTTGGGGCGATGGTTCAACCAATGCTGCGATGTTTTTTGTAGGGGATGCGCCGAATTACTACGATGAAAAAGCAGGTAAACCTTTCTGTGGAGAAGCCGGTGCCAAGCTGGATGAAATGCTCTGTGCCATGGGGTTGTCTCGAGACAAGGTATATCTCACGCACATGGTGAAATTACGTCCTTCTGTTCCTCATCAGACTCTCAACAATCGAGCCCCGAATGCTGCGGAAATTTCTCGTTCCCTTCCCATGCTGGAGTTTGAGGTTTCTTATGTTCGTCCTCGTGTCATTGTGGCATTGGGAGTAGTTGCTGCTCGCGGACTGTTGCAACGCGGAGAGCTCCCCCTTTCCGCGTATCAGGAAATAAAAAATCCTCAATTCAACGGCATCCCTGTGGTGGTTACCCATCATCCGAGCTACCTGCTGCGCACCACAGAGCTTGAGGAGCGCCGCCGACTATGGGAGGAGATGCTGCGCGCTATGGATATTGCTCAAATTCCTGTCTCTGCCAAGCAGCGTGGATATTTCCTGCCGAAGAAGTAAAAGTTATGGACGCATTTGATGCGCGTCATTTTTCTGCTTTTCTTTCCTCGAGGAGCTTTAATATTTTTTCCCGATTATTCTCCTTAGCTATCTGCGGGAGGGTCTTGCCCTCCTTGTTCTTGAGATGGATTTTGGCGCCGGCATCGAGAAGCCTACCGATATTTTCGGCGTCATCCACCATATTTGCGATATGCATGGCGGCGGTATTGCCAGCGGAATCTTGGATATCAACATTGGCTCCGCCGCGGATGAACTGAGCAACGCGCCAGGAACGTTTCGCGGGGTCCTTCATGCCGCAAACGACCATGAGAGGAGTCGTCCCGTCTTTTGATTGAGCATTGATATCGGCTTTTGCCTTGAACAGGAGTTGAACGATTGAGTTGGTGTTGTAGGTCTGGTCGGCAATGATATGCAACGGACTCTTCCCTTCTGCGTTACGAGCATTGACGTCAGAACCGAAAGCAATCAATTCTCTGATAACTTTTTGGGGAATATTCGGGACGAGCAAAGCTCTCATGAGCGGAGTGTTCCCTGCTTCATCGGCTGTCATGAGAAGGGTTTTTGCCTCCGCCTTGCAGCCGTGGTCAGCAAAAGGTTTGATGAGATCGAAAAATCCTTTTTTTACGGCTAGTGAGAGCGCGGAATTTCCCTCAAAATCGGTTGCCTTTGGATCGGCGCCGGCGCGAAGGAGAGAGTTGATGACAATGATGTTATAACCATAGTTTATCGCATGGATTAGAACGTTCTTGCCTGACTTGTCGACGGCATTAACCTTGGCTCCCATATTCAGAAGAAGGGGGACAATGGTGGAGGAATCAGAACACATCATTAGGGGAGTTTCTCCATTTGCGTTGGTTGCATTAGGGTCAAAACCAATGTTAATCAGCACTCGTGTTGGTTCAAATTCATGCTCGGCGTGTCGGAGTAGCGCCCAAGCCGGGTCTGCCCCGGCGCTTTTCAGGATTGAAGCGACCTGATGAAGATCACTTTTGGAATAGGAATCAGCAAGGTGAGAGGAGGTAAAACGAATATCGTCAAACGCAGTGGAAGGTATCTTGAGCCCATTTTCAATCAATCGTTGCAGAGCGGCGGGGGGCACCATGCGAACATGACCGACCATTTGCGCTCCAGAGCTGCGAAGCAGATCAATAACGGGTTTGTTATCGGCGGCGACAGCTTGATCGAGTGCGCAGGAACCGTCCTCGGCAACGGCATTGATCGGCACCCCGGCCTCAAGGAGGCGCTTGGAGATCGTTGGCCCGCCGGAGCAGTAGTTGATGAGGCTGGTTTTACCTTTACTGGTTGCCAAGGGGTCAGCTCCGCGATCAAGTAAAAGAGATCCGATCTCTTCACGCAGGGCAAGAGGAAGATCAGCATTGAGGGGAAAGGTGAGCGCCTGAGGATCGCAGACGAGACCAGCCTCAAAGAGAAGGCGAAGAATTTGAAGTTGCTCTTTATTGTAGAAGTCCGGACGCTTGCCTCCACTTCTCGCAGTGAAGCCGGCAAGAGCCAATTCCAAGATACTGCCCTTTTGCATGGTTGCATTCGGAGGAAGTTTTATGCAAGCATCCGTTCGTGCTCCGGCGGTGAGGAGCTCCCTCACTGCTTCCACGCGGCCGGACAGGACAGCGTAGTGCAGAGGAGTATAGCCGGTCGTTTCTTCTGGCTTGTTCGGATCAGCTTTGGCCTCAAGAAGAAGCCGTATGATATCAGCCCGTCCGGCTTTCGCAGCAGCATGCAGTGGACCGGCCCCGGCAGGTTTTCCGTCGGATTCTATTGTCGCCGCGTTCGGGTCGGCTCCCTTTGAGAGGAGGAAACGGAGAATTTGGGGAGAAGAAGAAGCGGCTGCAACGACAGGGGGAACACCGGAAATGCTGTCGTTTTCTTTTGGTGTTCCGGTCTTGTTGATGTCTGCGCCGGCTTGGATGAGAGCCTGCACAGCGTCGACACTGTCTCCAGCAGAATAAATGTAGAACGTGATGGGATTGGTGTTTTCACGGAGGGAGGGGAGGGGAACCCCGGCATCGACCAGAGCACGGATTACGTCGGGGCTGGCTTTTCTGATAAACACGCTGTAAATCAGGGTTGCTTTTACAGCCGATTTCTGCTCCTTCCAGCGTAGCTTGGTATTGAGACCGAAATCAATGAGTACTTGGAGACCGGCGGCAGAGGTAAGTTGCCCTACGATTTGTCCGAGCTTTTCGTTTCGACGGAGGAGATGCGGCTCGCGATTGAGAATGGCGCGCATGAGATTGGTGTCATTGATGGCCTCTGCGAAGAGCAGTTGCTTAAGTGAGTCGCGGGTATCTACTCGAAATCCGAGGGCAGTGGCGAGTCGCAAAACGTCTGGGGAAATTTGCCCCTCGTAGTAGTCATCAGCAGCCTTTCGGATATCAAACCAATGGCGAAAGAGGATGCTTGAAAACAGTAATTGCATGCCGGGATGATAGGCGATATCCCGTGCGTTCTGACCGCTACGCAGCAGGGTGACGAGCATGCGCAACGAGGAGGGAGAATCGTCCCCCGTTCTCGCAACAAGATCCGCTAAATCGGCGTACGGAATCTCCCCCAGATGGGCCTTCTCCTCTGGCGTCAGCGGCCGTTTATCGCTTCGGCACAGCAGGATGGCTTCACGAATTGACTCGTCCGTGGTATAGTCAGCGGCGATCTTTCCTTCGTTATCTGCGATTTCTATCGACGCATTCTTTGCGAGGAGCCAGGCAACGACGAGGCGATCGTTTAACCTTGCCGCGTGCATGAGGGGGGTCAGTCCACTTTCATCTTTTTTGTTGATTTCACTGCCTCCTCTGGATGAGCTCAACTGCTGCCGAAGGAGAGTGTATTCCTCATTGCCTTCGCCTTTTCCTGAAAACAGAACTTCCGTCCCCGAAGGAAGAGCAACCGGCGGTTCCTCCGCGTAGAGAATATGGCTCACCCCCAGAAGGAGGCAACATATGAGCATGGAGAGTATACTCCGTTGCTGTGGGGTACTCTGGATTGAGACTTCTTTTTGCATGACCTTCTCCGCTTGCTCTCACTCTAGCACTTCCTCAACGTAAATACAAGGGGTAAACCTTCTTCAGGGGAGAAGTTTTTTTTGCGTCTCCGGACAAAATGATTGAAACCGTCATAACTGATAAGCAATATGCTGTGAACAATTTTCTGCGACAGTTCGTGAAAATACGGCAAACCGCTTGAGAAATTATCAAATTTGACACGGAATCACCTGCCGAAAAGCCTGACGAAGAGTGAAATCTAACAGATCATCTCGTGCAAAACCGCCCCGCGAAGAAACAGGGCGAGGAAGAAAGATGCCGGAAAAAACTCCGCGCTAGGGCTGCGAATGGGGGAGAATGCCGGGAAGGAAAGTCTGATTGAATTGTTCCTTTGTGAGCGATTCAGCCTTACGGAACAGCCAGCTGATGGCATTGACCTGCTTGATGGCATCCGTTCCCGACTCCTCCAGTATATGGTTTTCGATTTGTTGGTTATATACGTTCGTTGTATCATCGCGATACACGAAGATGAAACGTCCTTTTTTCTGGAGAGAAGCGAGGCTTTCGAGGAGGTGGAGATCGAGGACCAGGAGAACACTGGCTGTCACTTTTGACGTGAGAGAGGGTTCCTTTTTCCCGACGTTCGACAATTTTCCGTTCTTAAACTCGATAAAGTACGGCGTGTTCTGAGAGTCGATATACACTGCATCCACGGAGGGGAGAGGCTGCGTCCGGCGGACGCAGGCATGTTGCTTCGCAATTCCGTCAAAGCTGTACGCCATGAGATCAGATGTTGTCATCTCCTCATTGTGCGCAATGTCTCGGGAGGTTTGATGAAGGGGAACAAGGTAATCCTTCAGGATGACTCCGGGGGAGGTTTCGCCGCCGTTTTTCATAGCAGAGGAAGTGTCCTTCAGAGGTCCGCGCGCTCCTGGGTGAGCATAGAGACAGCGTCAGCCATTCTCCGGTAGAGGATCTCCGGCGTGGCAGTCACATCTTCAAAAATGGCGCCTTCATCCGCGCTTTCAGCGTAGTAAAGCTTCAAACAGCTCTGCGTCTGGTGTTTTCCGGAGAAGGTTTGTATGGCGTTCAGGAAAAAATGGCTGTGCGTGGTTACGACTGTCGTGAGATTAAAGTGCTTCTGGAGGAGTACGATGAGTTCGGCAAAATGAAGCTGCCAGACAGGATGAAAGTGAATTTCCGGTTCGTCGAGGATGAGAATGTCTCTCTCCCTGAGTATGGAGTTCTCAAGGAGGAGTTTGAGCAGGACGAATGCCTTCAGCCCGGAGGAGAGGTTGTTCAGCAGAACAGGCTTTTCAAATTGAGTTTGCCGCAGAACAAGTTCGCCATTGGCCAATTCGAGCTTGCCGTCGACAATGTGCCTGAGCTCCTCATAGACATGGGCAAGCTTTTCGTCCTGCATGGAGCGCAGAAGCACATTCTCCCCCTTCATTTCACCGGGAGAAGCTCCGGCAATCAGAGATGCCATATAGCGACTGGCCGTATTGGCAGGGAATTCCCCGTTGACGCCATCGATAATAACGGGATTATTGTAGAAAACGGCCTTGTTGAGCAGCGTGATGCCGGCGTCCAGTTGCTCGAGCCTATCTCCGGAGAAGGAAATGCGGATTGCGTCCTGCTTGATTTTGAGGGAGAGCTGAGCCCTAGATTCCGGGGAAATGAGGGAGTTGATCTGCCCGTTGAAGACCTGACGAAAAGAATCCTGAACGAGTTGACCCACAATTTTTTCCCGGGGCCACTGCATGACGGTATCGAGTGAGTTTTTCGCACCGCTCGCAACGGTCGCCTCAGCTTCCGCAGGCAATGCGATCTTCAGACCGGTGAGGAAAGGGATCAACTCGCTTAAATGCTGGACGTCATCGATGCATTGGGTGGCAAAATTGAAGAGTCGACCATAATGCGAAGGCGCAAACGTGACGTTTTTCTGCTCCCGAAGAAGCCCGGCAAGACCTAATGCAAAGGCTTGACTACGCGCGTCCTTCACCTTGCTTTCGATATCATGAAGAGCATAGAAGGCGGAAAACAACGCCTTGCCGATAGTGCTCTTGCCGGTATTGTTGTCCCCTCCGATGACGGTTATGCCGTCAATGACAATATCAGCCTTCCTGACAAAGGCGAAATTCTGGAGTTCTAATCTCATAAAAAGACGGGAAAGAGACTAGCACAAATTTCCGACGTTAGCAAGATGGATTTGTCCTGCAAACCAAGATCTCGTCGGTCCATTTACGGCATAATGATGATGAGGCAGGCGAGTACGGCAAGGGCGATGAGTACCCAGAGGATGACGATGCCTTTGCTCTCTGCCGGGGCGCCGGTTCCTTGCAGGTGCGAATAGCGCCCGCGCAAGCGTCCCTTCTTCATGAAGCCGTCGTAATTCTTCTGCAGCAGCGTGGCTTCCACCTGGCGCATCATATCCAGCAACACGCCGACCAGAATGAGCAGGGAAGTGCCGCCGAAAAACTGTGTTACCACATGCGGCAGGGAGCCAAACACGGAAAGCAGGCTGGGCAGGAAATAGATTAGTGTGAGAAAGAGCGAACCAGCAAATGTAAGCCGGGTCATAGTGAGATCCAGGAAGGTGGCCGTGGGGGGACCGGGGCGCACGCCGGGGATGTAGTTGCCCGAGCGTTTGAGATCCTCCGCAATCTGCTGGGGCTGGAACATGGTAGCCACCCAGAAAAACGAGAAGAAGAAGATCATGAACGATGAAATCAGATAGTACCAGATATCACTCGGGGAAAGGATGGCGGAAACAATGGCGCCTACGAAGGTATCGCCGGGGAAAATCTGCTGTGCAATCATGCCCGGCAGCGCGAGGATGGCCGTGGCGAAGATGACGGGCATCACTCCGGAATAATTGAGCTTGAGAGGCAGGTAGGTAGTGCCCCCCTGAGTCATCTTTCCACGACCGATGACGCGCTTCGCCGCTTGCACTGGAATACGCCTCTGCGCCTGGCTCACGGTGACTACCAGCGCTACCACCAGCACCATGAAGAGGATGAGCGCCACGAGGGCGAGAGCTCCCAATGGGTTAATTTCCGTGCCGCCGCGCATCACGCAGGTTTTCCACGCCAGAGAGAAAGCACCGGGCAGGGCAGAGATAATGTTTACCGAAATGATGAGAGAAATGCCGTTGCCCACACCGCGCTCGGTGATTTGGTCACCGATCCACATGAGGAACATGGTGCCGGTGACGATGATGAAGATGGTGGTGATGGTGAATATCCACCCCGGATGCATCACGAGGTTGCTCACATCCAATCCGATAGAAGAGGGGTTTTCCAGCGTGCGGGTGAGCAGGTACCCCTGAACGACGGCAATGATGATGGCGAGGATGCGCGTGTAACGCGTCATCTTCTGGCGACCGCCCTCCTCTTGCAGCATTTTTTTCCATGAGGGGAGCACTGCGCCCATCAGCTGGGTCATGATGGAGGCGGAGATGTAGGGCATGATGCCAAGCGCAAAGATACCGCATTGCTGCAACCCTCCGCCGGAAAAGATGGTGAGGATGGCTCCCAGAGCCCCGAACACGCCGCCGCCCTCCGCCGCCTGCTCCTGAAGGTAGGTGGTGAGTGCATGCACATCCACGCCCGGCAGAGGAAGATGCACCCCAAGACGCACGACCACAATCATGGCCAGAGTGAAAAGGATACGACTCCGCAGTTCCGGGACGCGCATGGTGTTGGCGAAAGCGGCTAACATGGTGTGATCGATTCAGAAAAAGTTGAGTTAAGCACACCACGCGGGGCAGATGGGCGCCATGTGCGCTCAGTTCTGCCGCCGCGCGGGGTAAGGCGTGTTCAGTTTACGCTTTCAGAGAGCACGGTGAGACTGCCACCAACAGCGCTTATCTTCTTCTTGGCGGTTTCGCTCGCAAAATCCACGGAAATTGTGAGAGCTTTGCTCAGCTCGCCTTGCGCTAGCAGTTTTACCGCGTCACAGGCGCCTTTCACCAGTCCAGCAGCGCGCAGTTCCGCTTCTGTCACCGTAGCACCGGCTTCGAAGAAAGCTTCCAACTGGTTGAGATTGACGATGGCAATGGTATCGCGGAAACGGGCATTGCTAAAGCCCTTCTTTGGCAGACGGCGATGCAGGGGCATCTGACCGCCTTCGAATCCGGGGCGGACGGAGCCTCCGGAACGGGCCTTCTGTCCTTTGTTGCCCTTGCCACAGGTTTTGCCAAGGCCAGAGCTTTCGCCATTTCCGAGGCGCTTCTTGCGGTGCTTTGCACCGGGGTTAGGCTTAAGATTGTTCAGAGTCAACATAGCTGTAACAAATCAACTTAGAAGTTCACAAATGCAGGAGATTAAACCGAGGCTTGCTCCTTTTTCTTCTTGCCACGTGCGGCGAGCACTTGATCCGCTGTGCGCATGGAAAGCATAGCCTGCATAGTTGCTTTCACCACGTTGGCGGCATTGGAAGAGCCGAGCGATTTGGCTATGACGTTGCTCACCCCCGCTGCCTCCAGCACGGCGCGCACCTTCTCACCGGCTACCAGCCCGGTACCGGGGGCGGCAGGCTTGAGAACGATCTTTGCACCACCAAATTCGCTGTAAACTTCGTGCGGCAGAGTCTCATTCACCACAGTCACCTTTTTCATGGCACGTTTGGCGGCATCAGTTCCTTTGCGGATGGCGTCTGATACCTCATTCGCCTTGCCGAAGCCCTGACCGACCTTGCCGTTGCGATCTCCCACTACCACGAGGGCGGAGAAGGAGAAACGACGACCACCCTTTACAACCTTGGCGCAGCGGTTTACATACACCACTTTCTCCACCAGCTGGGGGCCTTCTTCTGTGGCAGTATTGCCCGTGCGTCGTGGGGAAGAACCTTCGTGGCGCTGGGAACGCTGCCCGGAGCGCGGGGCGCCTCCGCTCGCTCGACCCGGAGTGCGACCTCCAGACGCAGCGTCGGACCCGGTAACAGTTGCAGAATCTGCGGGCGCGGGAATCGCTTCAGCGGGAGCGACAGTCTCAGTTGAAGTCCCCGTCTCTTTCTGTTCTTCAGTACTCATAAAAGATGTAAATGCGGGTTAGAATTGCAGTCCAGCCTGGCGAGCAGCGTCCGCCAGGGATTTGACTTTCCCGTGGTAGAGGAAACCACCGCGGTCAAATACGACTTCCGTCACACCAACAGATTGGCTCTTCTTGGCGATTTCTTCACCCACCTTAGCGGCGGTGTCCAGATTAGCGCGAGAGAGTCCAAGAGCCTTGGAACACGCAGTGCAAAGAGTGTGTCCCTTCGTGTCATCAATCACCTGGGCATACACGTGCTTATTGGAGAAGAACACAGCCAGACGCGGACGTTCCGCGGTGCCGGATATCTTTTTGCGAATGCGAGCGCGAACGCGGCGACGAACGGCTTTGCGATTAATCGTACTCATGATGAAATGATAAAGTTGAATGTGGTTACTTGCCGACGCTCTTACCTTCCTTGCGGCGAATATGTTCGCCCACATAGTGAACGCCCTTGCCCTTGTACGGCTCCGGTGGGTAATAACCGCGGACCTCGGCAGCGAATTGGCCGACGATTTGCTTATCGATACCTTCCACCTTGATCTTGGTGTTCTCGGTGACGGTGACCGTGATGCCTGCCGGGATGGGATGCAGGATGGGGTGGGATTTGCCCAGAGCCAGATCCAGTTGCTTGCCCTTCACCGCAGCTTTGAAACCCACGCCCACGATCTCCAGCTCCTTCACGAAGCCCTTGGAGACGCCTTCCACCATATTGGAAAGCAGAGAGCGGTTTGTACCGTGCAGGGCACGCAGGCGGCGGGAATCATCCGCACGCTTCACGCTTAGCTCCGAGCCCTCCACGGAGATGGAGATGCCTTCCGGCAGGGTCCAACTCAGCTCGCCCTTGCCGCCTTTCACGGTGACGAGCTGACCCTCTGCAGACACGGTGACGCCGGACGGGACAGTGATAACTTTCTTTCCTACTCGTGACATGATGTAAAAGTGGGTCAGGGGTTACCAAACGAGGGCGATAAGTTCACCGCCAATGCTCTGCTTGCGCGCCTTGGCGCCGGTCATGAGCCCTTGGGAAGTGGACACGATTGCAATGCCGAGTCCGTTCATTACGACGGGAATTTTCTCGGACGTGACATATTGACGGCGACCTGGACGCGAGCAGCGTTTCACATCGGTGACAATGGATTTGCCATCTTTCGTGTACTTGCACTTCACAGTGATGGCTTTGTCCTTGCCTTCACCAGTCACTTCGCAGGACCAGATGTACCCCTCCTCCTGCAGGATGCGGGCGATCTCCGCCTTGATCTTGGAGTAGGGAGCGATGAAAGATTCGTTGCGTGCTCGACCGGCGTTTTTAACGCGCGTCAGGAAATCAGCAATGGGATCAGTTAGTACTGCCATGGTTGTTAGAAAAGGTTAGGCGGTTTCTTCTGTCTTCTTGTTCGGCTTACGGAACGGGATGCCCAGCTCGGTGAGCAGATCGCGCCCCTCAGTATCTGTTTGCGCGCTGGTCACGAAGATGATGTCCAGTCCCACGTTGCGCTTGATCTGGTCAAGCTCGATCTCCGGGAAGATGGACTGATCCGGGATTCCAACGGCATAGTTGCCGCGCCCGTCAAAGGATTTAGTCGGCAGTCCGCGGAAGTCACGGATATTCGGCGCGGTGATGTTGATGAAGCGATCAAGGAACTCCCACATGCGCGTGGATCGTAGGGTGACTCGTGCGCCGAGTACCTCGCCCTCACGCAGTTTGAAGTTGGCCACGCTCTTGCGGGCGTAAGTCACCGAAGGTTTTTGTCCGGTGATCTTCGAAAGCTCTGCCACAGCATCTTCCACGGCCTGCTTGCGATCCGGGTGCTTGCCCATGCACGTCGTCACCACGATTTTTTCCAGTCTCGGGATTTGGTGCACGTTGGCATACTTATGCTTGGCTCGGAGGGTCGGCACGACCTTCTCTTTGTAGTATGTCAGTAGTGTTGGTGTTTTCATTGGTTCAGCGGGTCAGCTAGTTGTTTTTGGCTTAAGCGCGGAGTCTCTACCGGAAGGTATCAACTCACTTTCTTCACATTCGAGATGTGGATGGCGCCGTCTATCTCTTTGATGCCGCCTTCCGGATCATCCTCCGTTGGTTTGGTCGCTTTCTTCAGCTTCCGAGCCCCTTCTACGATCACGGTTTGCTTCTTTGCATCAACACTCAAGACGACACCACGCTTGCCCTTGTTCTTGCCGGCAATGATTTGCACATCATCACCTTTCTTAACGTGGGTCTTCATCGTTTGTGCTTGATTGTTTCGTTTTTTCCGTCCGCGCACCAGCGGGACGGGGCACACAGCTTACTCTCTTCCCCCTCATTCGTCAAGCATAATCTCACCTACCGGCACATTTTTTCAGTTTTGGGCGACAGCGTGAGGATTCTGCTACCTTTCCATCGATTGTAGTACCGTTAGTTAATCGGTCGGCATGGCGGCGTGTCGTGTCGTCGATTTCGTCTTTATGTTTTTGGTTTTTCTAACGGCCGTCCTGAGTTTCTTGCGGCGCGGACGGGGAACAGAGACATCGATGATGTGCAGTCAACTGCCGGTTGTGTGTGGGGGGAGGGAGGAGAGAGTTTTGTGCTGTGTGTTTGCGGCGGCTGGATGCAGGTGGTGCGCTTATTTTCCTGTACCAGTTGAGGCAGAGTTTTTCCTTTGCGTTCTGTGAGTTTAGTTTCGTCAGTTGAGGAGATGAAACGATTCGCTTCCGCAGAAAGTCAAGAAAAAGGCTTGCCTAGATGCTTTTTTTTGTGTATAGTGCGCTGCGCCCCGCGGGAGAATCCAACGTCCTGCGGTGCACAGAGGGTAGGTTCCCGAGCGGTCAAAGGGGGCAGACTGTAAATCTGCTAGCGTTTGCTTTCGATGGTTCGAATCCATCCCTGCCCACTCCCTCTCAAGAACAGTCAAAGCGGAGGTAGCTCAGTTGGTAGAGCAACACCTTGACATGGTGGAGGTCGTAGGTTCGAGTCCTATCCCCCGTACGTAGAAGTGCTTAGCGTGATGCGGTCAGGTGATACTTTGAAAGTAGTGCCGGGTGGGGAGCTGACGACATTTGATCGAGAGCATTTATGGCATCCCTACAGCTCTGCGATCGATCCCTTGCCAGTGTATTGCGTGACGCAGGCGGAAGGATGCAGGATCAAGCTGGTTGATGGGCGGGAGTTGGTGGAGGGGATGTCTTCGTGGTGGTGTGCTATTCATGGCTACAATCATCCCGTGTTAAATGAGGCTCTCCGAAAACAGACGGAGAAGATGGCTCATGTCATGTTCGGGGGACTCACGCACAGGGCAGCGATTGAATTGGGACACCTGTTGCTGAGCATCGTTCCGCCGAATATGAAGAAGATTTTTTACGCGGACTCCGGATCGGTGGCAGTGGAGGTGGCAATGAAAATGGCCGTGCAGTATCGTTCTGCGCGAGGGGAGAAGGAAAGAACTAATTTCATCACCATTCGTCGCGGGTATCATGGGGACACGTGGAATGCGATGTCTGTCTGCGATCCCATCACTGGTATGCACAGCCTCTTTGGTGCTGAGCTTCCGTTACGTTACTTTGTGCCATCACCTGTCGTGCGTCTGGGTGAAACATGGCGCGAAGAAGACGTGGCTCCGCTGCGTCGCACGGTGGAGCAGCACGCGCAGGATACGACGGCACTCATTCTGGAACCCATCGTGCAAGGAGCAGGCGGTATGAGTTTCTACCATCCGCAATACCTTCGCGAGGCGGCTAAGCTTTGTCGGGAGTACAATCTCCTGCTCATTTTTGATGAGATTGCAACCGGTTTCGGGCGCACCGGTAAGATGTTTGCATGGGAACACGCTGGAGTCGAGCCGGACATCATGTGCATCGGCAAGGCGCTTACCGGCGGATACATGACGCTCTCTGCCGTGCTCTGCTCAGACGCCGTGGCGCAGGGCATCTGCAGCGGCTCGCCTGGTGTGTTCATGCATGGACCGACTTTTATGGCAAATCCTCTGGCGTGTGCCGTAGCACGGGCATCCGTGGAGTTGCTGCTGCAAGGTAATTGGCAGTCTGACGTGCTCCGTATTGAGAAGCAGCTGAAGCGCGAACTCGCTCCAGCGGCAAGGCTACCCAACGTGGCGGACGTGCGTGTGTTGGGAGCCATCGGTGTGATGGAGATGAGGGAAGACGTCCGTATGGAATACGCAACGCGCCGGTTTGTGGAAGAGGGCGTATGGCTGCGTCCCTTCGGAAAGCTCATCTACACTATGCCGCCATATTGCATATCATCAGACGAGTTGAGCCGCATCACGTCTGCCATGGTGAAGATTGCTGGCGAAAAGGAACTCCTTCAGAGCTAGCAGCTGAGCCTCCATCGAAAGATGAAACTCATCCAACGTCGCGCCTACGGTTTCCGAAACTTCCAGAACTATCGTTTACGCGTCCTGCTCGAATGCTCCCTCCTGTTTCACAAAAATCCCTCTTTCCACAAAAATTTGGGTTGACCCAAATCTAGTCGGGGCGACAGGATTCGAACCTACGACATCCAGCTCCCAAAGCTGGCGCTCTACCAGGCTGAGCTACGCCCCGTTTTCAAAATGCGGGGAGGTGCATGGCTCGGGACGGGATCGAACCGCCGACACAAGGATTTTCAGTCCTCTGCTCTACCAACTGAGCTACCGAGCCCTCCTCGCGACCTCTTTTTCCCACGGTGAGGAGAGGTGCTGAAACATGATATACAGAAAGGAGAGGCTTGACAAGACAAAAATAGCGAAGACCGTGGAATTTTTTGCGAGTATGCCGCAGCAAGGGTGGCAAAAAACGTTCGCTTGGGTGTTTGATGGGGAATCAGGATGCGCCTTTAGCGCTGTGCTTTTGCCGGCAGGCGATGGCGAGGAAGACGAGGCCTAGGGCGATGATCGCAAAAGAGAGGTATTGACCGCGGGTGACACTTCCCCACATGGGGGCATCCGGCTCTTTGAAACACTCAGAAGTAATACGAGCCGCAGCGTAGAGGAAACAAAAAAGAGCACTAAAAATCCCTACCGGTGCATTACGCCAGACCAACCTCAGCGTAATCAATACAACGAAGAGCAGCAGACCTTCTCCCAATGCTTCAAAAAGCTGGGATGGATACCGGGCGTTTAAAAAGTTGCTGAATGCTTCGCGCGCCGACTCACTCTCACGACAGAGGCGCGTCAGCAGTTCGAAAACGCTTTCCTGCGGCTGACCTTCTGCGTTGACGATTTGCAGGGACTGCAAAGGGGTGCCGACGGCTCGTTCCACAGCCTCCTGTATTTGGTATTGGGTAGCCTGGGAAAATTCGAAATACTCTGAGGGAAAACGTACCGCTATGGGATTTTCCGGGGAGCAGATACGTCCGTAGAGTTCCCCGTTGATAAAGTTTGCCACGCGCCCGAAGAAGAGACCGATAGGACACACGATGGCCAGCCCATCGCAGACGGCGGGGATGGAAAGGCGCTGCTTGCGCGCGTAAAGGACCGCCACGAGCAGCACAGCGAGGATCCCGCCGTGGGAAGCCATGCCTCCCTGCCATACGCGGAAAATCCACAGAGGATCCGCACAAAAACCGGACCACCCGTGCTCCGGTATCCAGTAAAAGAAAAACTCTCCTAGCCGTCCGCCCATGATTACCCCGACGAGGCAGATGAGTGTGATAAAATCGGCGAGTTTGTTCGGTTTCACTACGTAGAGTGATTTTTTTGAGAGAGCCAGCAGGACAAGATATCCCAGGGCAAAACCGGCGACGTACGCCAGACCGTACCAACGGAGAGCCAGAGGCGTGCCGGGAATATGAAGAATCACGGGATCCAGGTTATGGACGCAAGTAGAGAAGGTGCAGCAGGGCATAGGCGCAGGAGCGACTGTATCACAGACGCGACACAGGTGCAAGTCCACATTCACGCTTGCTGTGCATAGGAGGGCGGGTATTTACGGGGCACGCGGAAAAAATGATGGACTTGAAAGATTTTTCTCGCCAAGAGCTTTTCGGGGGTGTATAAGGATAAGGCAAGAATCTGTTTGCGGTTATGAAAATGTGCTTGTTCCATATACTTCCTGCCGTCATGTTGGGGTGTGCATGCCATGTTTTTGCGGCGTCGGATAAGGATTCGGCATGGGCCGCGGAAGCGACGGATGTTGCGGTGGGTCTTAATTCATCTAAAATTAACGGTCCTGCGGAGGTGCTCAGACTGCCTCGCGCGGTAGAGGCACTCAACATCGATTTCTTTGAGCAGGGTAAGACGGGTCCCAGCAAACAGGACGTTAAGGACAGCAGAGAATTCTGGTACGTTGTGAATGTCCCCATCCGCATCCAGGCCAAAGGGCGCAATAGCTCCAACGAGTCCGTCCCCGCGCGCTACGTGCGTGAGCTGGGGATACGAGCTGTTCTCCTTGTGCGCAAACCTAAGAGCAAACTTAAAGAGACCAAGAACAAGGCTTCCCGCGAGAAGGATGCCTACTACATTCTCACTAAGGAATTTACCATCGCGGATGTTCCGATGAAGCGGGCGGTTAAAAGTAGCGCCGGCAAGGATGTAGGGGAGGCAGAGGTGCAGCTCGGTTTGTTTGTTTCTCAGGCGAGTGTGTATGCTATGCTCGGCGCGTCTAGTGAAAGCACGGCTTTCTCTGGAAACGCGATTGCGGGTTATGCTGTGGAAGCGACCTTCAAGGGAGAATCCTGCCGGGAGATCAGCTCCGGGAAGAACATGCGTCCCGGGGAAACTTCTTCTTCTTTCCTTTTTTCTTCCAAGCTCATCTCGGAGGTTGGTTCGCGCAATTGGTGGAGTAGTTCCCGTAGCTATTTTGAAACGCCGTCAGCTGAGCTGAGCTGCATCTCCGAGACTCCCTATGCCCCCTTCTACGCACCATATTACCCGCGGGTGAAACCCATGTATGGCAAACCTGACGCCGTTTCCACCGGCACCACCTCCTCGCCGGAGAGCGGCAGCTCATCTTCCGATTTGTCGCCCTCTTCTTCTTCCTCCTCCACTCCTACGTCGAGTTCATCGGTGAATAGCACGTTGTAAGATTCCTCCTTTCTGTCCTTTTTATTGTTTTCGCTCCCGAAAGTCTCATCTTCTCATATTCCCGCATTATGGCCGAGTACAAAACAACAGTAGCTCTCGAGATAGGCGCGCAAAGTGTCGTGATGGCCGTGTTTACCCCCGTCGGCAAGAAGGGTTTTGCGCTGTCGCGTTATGCGCGCAAGAACATTCTGCTTGATCCCGTGGAGGAAGGCATGCGCATTGATTATGTCAGCCACGCCATTGGAGAGCTTGTCAAAGAGCTCAAGCTGCGCAGTCAAGATGTACGCAACGTCGTTTCAGGACAGAAGGTCTTCATGCGTTTCGTTAAGCTGCCGGCTCTCGATACTGTGGATGATATGACCGAGCAGGTCGGCTACGAGGCCCAGCAGCACATCCCGTTTCCACCGGAGGAGATTGTGTACGACTACCAACTTTTGGGTCATGCCGACGATGGGGAGCAAGAGGTACTTCTGGTGGCCATCAAGAAAGATGAATTGGATGAGCTGAATGGGCAGGTGGAGGCAAATGGATTGCACACGCGCAGTGTGGATTGCTCCACTACCGCCCTGTACAATGCCTACCGTGCATCGTACGATGATGAGGGCGAGCCCGTGATGATTCTGGACATCGGTTCAAAAACTACGGATATTCTTTTTGTGGAGGGGGATCGCTTCTTTACCCGGTCGGTGACAGCAGCCGGTTCCTTTGTAACCAACTCCATCTCTCGTGAATTCAATCTTGGTTTCCGCGAGGCAGAACAGCTCAAGATTGAGCAAGGGCTTGTCTCCCTTGGCAGCGGTCATACCGAATCCCTTTCTGAGGAACAGGCTAATCTCGCCGGCGTCATTCGTACCGCGATGAACCGGCTCAGCTCTGAGATTCAGAGGACCGTCAATCATTATCGAGCTCAGTACAAGGGGTCCGCTCCGACCAAGGCGTATGTTTGCGGCGGTGGAGCTTCGCTTCCCTATACGGTCGAGTTTCTTCAAGAGGCTCTCAATATACCGGTTGAGGTATTTAATCCGTTGCAGACCCTTACCATCGGCAAACAGGTGGATGCGGAACAGCTGGAGACTGATGCCGCCTACTTGGGACCGGTGGTCGGCGCTGCGATGAGCGGTGCGGGGGTCGGGGTATTCAGCATTGACCTCGTTCCCACGAGTGTGGGTAAAGAGCGTGCCGAGCGACAACTTTTGCCGAAGGTTGCAGTTGCAGGTCTGATTGCCCTGCTTGGGGCGGGATTTTTCGCTGGAGTGGCGCATAAAAAAGCAGAGGAAGCGCAGCAAGTATTGCGCCGGGCGACCGTTCCCATTGGACAGCTCGATGATTTGCACGCTTCCATGGAGAGCAGCCGGAGTAAATATGAACGCGAACTCAAGGAGCTGCAGACCTACGTTGGGCTGTTTAATTCCCGGAATGCTTATGCTGACCTTCTTCGTCAGCTGGCGGAGAAAACTTCATCTGTTTCCTACTGGTTCACCAGTATGGAGCCCCTGGTGGCGTATGATGCTGTGAACACCGCGTTAAATGTCGGTGCCGACGGAACGGATCGTCACCTCCTACTCGATACGCGCGACACGCGAGCCGGCTCAATGGTGCGTGCTGTGGAATCGGAGGATGCGCACAAGGCGCCGCAGGTAACGGCTCTGCTTGTCAGTGGCTATTTCCACAAGAAAAGCGCTGCAGATCAGGGCAAGCAGCTGCAGCGTCTTAATGAACTTGTTTCCACTAAGTTCGATGAGCGCAGCGCAGATTCTCTCTTCTCCTTCCAGTCGGCCAATGTGCGTGCGACGGGCGGACACTATTTCCTGGTGTTGGATGCGGAAAAATCGCGGGGCAACACACTGATCCCTCCGTACGCGGACAAGTTCTACATGGTGATGCCACTCAAGAAACCGCTTCCCGTCCCCTCTGGCGTCGAAGCGCAGCCTGCTAAATAATCACGCTCTCTTATTCATTCCCATTCCCCGACTTTAGATATGAAGATCATGGAAAACAAGCGAGTGACGGCTCTGGCCGTACTCATGCTAATTGCCTTCGGCTTTCTCTGCTATTACGGGTACGGACAGTACCGCATCCTGTCCGAAGCAGAATCAAAAATTGACGAAGAGCGCAGCAAACTTGAAGGATATGGAGAGGAGGAGCTCCCCCCTACCAAGGATAACAGCCGCTATCTTTCCCAGGCTGCGTCAACCATGTCACAGCTTACGGGCGAATTGCGTACGAACCTCGAATCCTTTGCCAAGGCTTGCCGCGCGGAGGGGACGGATATCCGCCCGGACCGTTTCCAAAAGGAGGTCAATGATATGACGGCTCGCATTGCGGCGTACGCTCAGGAAAAAAAGTGTGCGCTTTCGCCGGAGGCTGCCGCACTCGGACTCAATGAGTACAAGACTGCCTCCGCCACGGAGCGAGATGCTCCGTACCTGAATTTTCTGCTACACGCCGCGGACAATGTGGTGCGCGCCGTGATAGATTCCGGGGCTCCGTCGATCACGCGCTTCTACTGTGCTCCGTTGCCGGAGAAGGAGCTTTCTGCGCGTAAGCAGCCGCCGTATTTCCCGCTCGAGATGGAAATAGCCTTTACTGCTCGCCGTAGTGCGGTGGACATCGATCCGGCGAAAGAAGGAACCCTCAGCGTGCTCCCGCGTGCCATTAATTCAATCGTCTCCGACAAGAAGTATTTTCTCATTATCACCGGTATTGCGGTGAACAGCACCGAGACTCTCCCAATGATGCCCGCATACAAGGCTCCCAGGGAAGTTGGCGACAGCTTGACGCCGACGGCGGTGGACGGGGAGTCGGAAGAGGATTCGGAGCCTGTTGCCAAACTCATTACCGGTCGCGACGGGGTGGTGAACGTGCATGTCACCCTGCAGGTACTCTACTTCACAACAGACAAGCTCTGAACGTTTATTCATTTTTCATACGTAGTTTCCCATCCCTAGCTTTCGTTTTTGTATATGGCAGAATCATCTCATTCCGGTAGAAACTTTATCCTGTCGGGCGTCGTGCTGGGGCTCGGCGCGGCTGCGGCAGGCGTATGGTTGATGAGTCAAGACCCGCTGGATCCGCTCTCCACCCGTATGGATGGGAACGGCGAGAAGGGGGCTGATCTTACTTCTGAAGCTGCGCGGCAGAAGCAGGATGCTCTTGCTCCGCGCCGCATGGTTGATGTCGCGCCGCCACTGGAGGAGGCCTGCGTGCCGCGCGTCGCTGCGCAGGGTGGAAGGATTCCGCGTTACACACCGCTTTTCTTTGCACCGATGCTCTGGCAAGTGTCGGATGATGCCCAGAAGAAAAATATCGTGGTGGATCTCCTTTCGGAGGATTCAAAGCCTGTGCATAGGCTTGCTGCGGAAAGTGCCACGAGCGCTCCGAAGTTCGTCCCTAACAGTTGGTTTTTTTCTTACGGACTGGATCAGCTCGTCGAGCGAGCCGGTGCACTGAGTGCGGATAGCGATGGTGATGGCTTTACCAACGGCGAGGAGTACGTCGCCGGTACCAGTCCCGTGGATGCCGCGAACATGCCACCCTTTGTCTCGGGAGGAGGAGCCAAAGTGGTGCTTACCGGCGATAAATCTACCGTCGTGCACATGATTGAGCTGAGTACCGCTTCTTACTTTGATGAGCAGAGTGTGAATATCAACGTATTTACTGGGGATAATAATCGCAAGCTCCAACACAAGGAGCTCAAGGTTGGCGACTCCTTTGGTCTCGGTGAAGCAAATGACGGTCCTCTCAGCAAGACGCGTTTTAAGATTGTCTCGCTGGATAAAAAAGAAGTTGATGGAATGGCGGAAAACTTCATTCGTGTTGAGGACTCCTTCACTGCGGAGGAAACCAACAAAGAGTTTGATCTTTTCGCCGGTAGTCGGCAGCGTCGTACAATTCGCGATACCAACGTTAAATTTCGCATGACGGCCGGTCCTGAGAAGGGGAAGGAATTCACCGTCCGACTCGGAGAACAGGTTGCTGTTCCCGGGTTCCCGAATACAGTCATCAGGCTTGTGGATGCCGGTAAGAAAAAGGGACCGGCCAAGGTGAGTGTCAATGGTGCCGATCCCATAGAAATCCCTATTTCCGGAGATAAGAAAAAGGGAGCGTCCGGAGAAAAACATTGATGCTTTCATTTTTATTTTCACTTTTTTTGCATTGCAGGCTTTACAAAAGAAAAAAATCTGTCATAAATAAGGATACTACGATGAATCACACATCTCTCACCACCACGCATCAGGTGCTCGCGGTTGCATTCTCGCTGGCATGTCCGCTTGTCTTTGCAGGTACGGAGGGTTACATCACGACCTCTACTGCGGCCGGATACAGTGATGTAGGACCAGCTGCTATGTACGCCGGACAATCAGGCGAGCAGAGTGGCATCAATATGCGGGAATCTGCGCGTCGTATTGCCGAGCGTGATGCTGCTCTACAACTGTTGCAGGAAGGGCGCACCGCGTACCAGGATGGCAAGTACTCCGTTGCTTTGGAAAAGTATCGCCAGGCGTGGGATCGGGTCCCACATGCTCCGGCGACGCGTAAGTTGCAGGAGTTCATTCGCAAGAGCATATCGGATGCATCCATAGCTGTGGCGATTGAGTACTCGAAAGTAGGGCGCTACGATGATGCGGAACAGCTCTTGCTCGACGTGCTTCAGCGCGAGCCCTCCAACACCCGTGCGCGCAAGGAGCTCTCTCTGCTGCGGGATCCTGTGCGCAATAATCCTGCTCTCACTCCTGAGCATGTGAAGAATGTTGATGAGGTGAATCGTTTGCTCCACCTCGCGTGGGGGTATTACGAGCTTGGCAAATATGATGAGGCATATAACGAGTTCAACAGTGTTCTGCGTATTGATCCGTACAATGAGGCCGCGCGTCGTGGTCAGGAGGCCGTTAGCAAGCGTCGTACCAATTACTATCGCGCTGCGTATGATTCATATCGCGCCAGAGCTCTTGCAGAGGTTGATGAGGCTTGGCAGGAGCAGGTACCCACGGTTTTAGAGCATGAGAGCGGCGCTGCTGCTGATGGCGGTGCAAGGCGTGAGGTCTCCGAAAAGCAGGTGAAGATCAGCGAGACGCTGAATAACGTGCATATTGATCGAGCAAACTTTGATAAGACTCTCATTAGTGACGTGGTGGAGTTCCTGCGTGGCGAGCTGCGTAAGAACAATACTTCGCTGAACATCAATTACCAGGCTCCTTCAGCGGCGGCGCTTGCTGCTGCCGCGACTCCTGCCGGCTCCGCAGCGCCCTCCAACGATGAGGAGGAGAGCGACGAAGATGAGGAAGAGGAGGACACGGGGGATGAGGGAGAGGGGACTGCCACTCCTGCGCCTGTGGCCTCCGGGCCTGTACCGGAACCAGAGGTTACGCTTTCCCTCTCTGACGTCACCCTACGTGAGTTGCTGCAGCAAGTGTGCGCCAATGCTGACTGCACCTATGTGGTGAATGATCTCGGTGTCACCATTTACATGACCAGTGATCCTGCCTCTAAGGTGCTTGAGACGCGTTTCTGGGATAATGTTTCTCCCGATTTCTTCAATTCCGGTGGTGAGGAGGAGGGCGGCGATGATGAGGAGGACGCATTCGCTTCTTCTTCGCCGCAGCTCAAGAAGGTTGATCCGAAGAAGAGGCTTATTGAGATGGGGGTCAGATTTGACGCGAAGGGTTCCTATGCTGTTTACAACAGGCGTATGGGCAGGCTGACCGTCAGAAGCACACCAGAAGATTTGGATACTGTTGCTGACCTCATCTTCGAAGATCGAGCCAAGCAGAAATGCATGGTTAAGGTGACGACAAAATTTGTGGAAGTGACCCAGACGAATGATGAGGAGCTTTCCTTCGACTGGATCGTCAATCCTTTCTCTGTTTCTAATAACGGCTCGGCTTACCTTGGAGGCGTGAATGGATCTAATTCCAGCCCGACCCGCACCTATCAGGATTTTGTGACAGGTGAGGATGCGGGCTCGGCTTTTTCTTCCCACTACAAGGGAGATGCCGGGTGGCCTGTCAACAACAACGGCGGGTTGGCAACCAAGGGAGACGTCGTGACTCAGGGACTTATGACCGGTGGTTTGCGTTCCGGTTCCGGAGCCATCAGTTCGTCCAGCATGGATACGCTCCTGCGTGGCGGGTCGGCATCTTCTACATCGCTGGACAATGCCCATGTTGCCCCCGGCATTCTCTCGCTGACTGGCATCTATGACTCAGGTTCTTTCCAGATGATCATGCGCGGTCTCTCACAGAAGCAAGGGGTGGATGTGATGAATGCTCCCTCGCTCGTCTTGTACCCGGATCCGGATTTGACGGTTGAGCCGGGGCCGGGAAGCGAGGTGCATGAGTACATCGAGGACAGTGAGGGTACCTCTCGTATTGAGATCGTGCGTCGATTCATCTATCCGAGTGCCTTTGATGCGCCGCAGATCCCGAATAATACGCCGAACAACAACAATAATAACAATTACGGTGGTTCTTCGGTGCCCGTGGCTGCTCCCTCTAACCCGACAGAATGGCAGACGGAGGAGGTGGGTCTCGTCATGGTGCTCAGGGTAACGCCGAAACTTGATGACAACATCGTTCGCTTCGCACGTTTCATCGTTCGTGTGGTAGACTTTGAGGGCTTCATCAACTACGGCTCGCCGATTATCTCTGGTATTGCTTCCACCAATGCTATTGAGACGATTGTGCTGACGGATAACCGTATTGACCAGCCAGTGTTCTCCCGCAAAATGGTGAATACTACTCTTGCCGTTTACGATGGGTACACGGTTGCCATCGGTGGTATGATTGAGGATAAAGTGCAGAAGGTAGAGGACAAGGTGCCTGTTTTTGGTGACTTGCCTCTCATCGGACGCTTCTTCCGCAGCAATGCTGAGTCGCATACCCGCAAGAATCTCACGATTTTCGTGACGGCGGATATCATTGATCCCACTGGGCAACCGGTGCGCGGCACTGCAAGAAATGCTGACTCTGTCAATCAGAATGCGGCGGCTCCGGGGCTCTTCCCGGAGGATGGTTTGGTAAACCCCTGATCAGCTTTTGTATAACTCTTTTCAACCCCTGCGGTGCTGTGTCATCGCGGGGGTTTTTGCGTGCGATTGTTGGTCTTAGTCAAAGGCTCCCGGTTGAGAACGCATTTTGTTCTGCCGTTTGTGAAAAGAACTTGCATCTTGTAGAAGGATGTGCTAGAAGAGGGGCAATCCCTAAGAACGAAAAATGATGAAAAGAACTCAATTTTTTCAGGCGATGGCAATCAGTTTAGCCCTCACACCTGCGGTTGCGTTTGCCGATGGGGCAGATCCCCAGGAGACGGTGTATCGCGCTGCCGCAAGCGGTGAAGCGCAACTTCAGCAGGTGGTTTCTGCCGGTACACCGGTTGATATCACGGATGACGATGGGGAAACGGCGCTCATGGAAGCGGCGGATAAGGGCAATGTTTCCGCAGTGCAGCTCCTGCTCCAAAAAGGGGCGCAGATCAACCGCAGAGATGAGGATGGTAAGACGGCCCTCATGATGGCTGCTGATGAAGGGCACACCGCTGTGGTGAAGGTGCTTCTGGCCGCCGGTGCTGATGCTGCACTCAAGGATAAGGATGGTGAAACAGCACTCATGAAGGCAGAGGAAGAACACCACGCGGATACGGCGACAGTGCTGCGTACTGCTGCCGGAGCCGCTCTTGCGCCACAAACCGGCGCACTTACCGGTAAACAGGGACGCAAGGCAGTGCTGTCTGCAGCATATGCCGGGGAAGCTCAACTTCGGATGCTTCTTGAGGGTGGCACTTCGGTGGATGCAGCACCGGCAGACGGGGAGACGGCTCTTATGGAAGCGGCGGATAAGGGAAATCTGGCGGCGGTGCAGCTTTTGCTCAAGTACGGCGCGCAGCCGAATGCGAAGGATGATGAGGGGAAAACGGCGCTCATGGAGGCTGCTAGTGATGGCTACACCGCCGTCGTGCAAGCGCTCCTTGCAGCTGGCGCCGATCCAAATTTTCGCGACGAGGATGGCGAAACTGCGCTTATAAAAGCGGAGAAGGATCACCATGCTGAAACAGCCGCTGCGCTCCGCGCCGCTGGTGCCAAGTGATTTTTTTTCTCTAAATCAACGATTTAGTAAACGACGGCACTCGGCAACACTCCATTGCCCGGGTGCCGTGGCTGTTTCTCCCAAATAGCCGTACAAGAGGCAGCTCCCGTTTTCTGCATAGAGTGCACGGCTCTCGCCTGCCAATTTTCCCATACCCATCAGTGCGATGGGAAGCGCGTGTTTCGTCTCAGTGAGCCAGGCCAAACCTCGATGTATGTCCGCTCTGTTCTGCGGAGTGAAGGCCACCTTCAGCACAGTAACACCCGCAGCGAGAGCTTTTTCCTCCAGAGCGCAAAGCAGGGCATCATCCGGCGTTTTGTCCCAGAAATGCGCGGATCCGATGCAGGAGACTCCGCGTGCATGCGCTTCTTGCAAAAGCTCGCGGGCTGAATCTAAGCGTGCAAGTTCCCAGTCGATCGCTATGGCTGTCTTCAATAAACCACGGATACAACGCACCCGATCTTCTTCAGAAACCTTGCCGTCGTAACCACCTTCGGATATATGCCGGAATGTCAGAAGCAACGGCAGTGGACACGGTACTAGCAGGGGCAAATCACGCATAGTCTTGTCCAGTGCGTCAAGACGAAGTTCCACGAGATCACATTCTCCATTGCGCAGCAGGGACCACGTCCCTGGGTGGCTCACCACTCCCACGATGCGAGGCCAGGGAGGACAGAACGTTCGCCCGGAATCTCTGTGCTCTCTTTCGGGCATAGGCGTCATTTGTGCTCGTGTGGGGCAGAGGGAGAGAAAGTTTCACGCAGATCGGCGCTGAGTTTCATTGCACAGAAATTCGGTCCGCACATGGAGCAAAAGTGCGCTTTCTTTGCGCCGGAGTGGGGTAGTGTGAGATCGTGGTATTCGCGTGCTCTTTGCGGGTCAAGCGACAGATTGAACTGGTCCTCCCAGCGGAATTCAAAACGTGCTTTTGACAAGGCGTTATCGCGCAGTTGAGCGGCTGGATGCCCCTTTGCCAAATCCGCCGCATGCGCCGCCAGTTTGTAGGTGACTACCGCTTCACGCACGTCTTCGGAATCCGGCAAGCCCAGATGCTCCTTGCGCGTCACATAGCAGAGCATGGCGCAGCCGCGCTGCGCGATGATGGCTCCGCCGATAGCTCCGCCGATGTGGTCGTAGCCTGGGGCAATATCCGTGGGCAACGGACCTAGGGTGTAAAAGGGCGCCTCATGACACCATTCGAGCTGTCGTCGCATGTTTTCCGGTATAAGGTGCAGCGGAACGTGTCCCGGACCTTCGTTCATCACTTGCACCCCGCGCTTCCATGCTCTGAGGGTGAGTTCTCCCTGCACCTCCAGCTCTGCAAATTGCGGAAAATCGTTGGCATCCGCGATGCTGCCCGGGCGCAGACCATCACCGATGGATACGGCTACATCGTAGGAGGCAAGGATGCGGCAGATTTCATCCCAATGGGTGTAGAGAAAGTTCTCTTCGCCGTGCAGAAGCATCCACTTCGCAATGATTGATCCGCCCCGAGAAACGATTCCTGTGGCACGTCTCACGGTGAAGGGTACAAAGCGCTGCAGGAGGGCGGCATGAAGGGTCACGTAGTCCACACCTTGTCTCGCCTGCTCAATGAGAGTGTCACGGAAAATTTCCCAAGAAAGTTCGCGTACGTCTCCCCCGCAACGTTCCAAAGCCTGGTATATGGGTACCGTGCCGATAGGAACCGGGCTGTTGCGCAGGATCCATTCGCGCGTTTGGTGAATATTCTCGCCGGTGGAGAGATCCATCACTGTATCTGCTCCCCAGTGAATAGCACGGCGTAGTTTGAGTACCTCATTCTCAATGTTTGAGGTGATGGCCGAGTTGCCGATGTTGGCATTGATTTTACAGAGGAAGTGGCGCCCGATGGCCATGGGCTCCACTTCCGGATGATTGATATTTGCCGGGATAAGAGCGCGCCCTGCCGCAATCTCGTTGCGTACAAACTCCGGTGTATAGAAGGCCGGACAATTGTTCCGGCTACTCTCTGCAAATGTTGTTGGATGTCCCTGCCTCAGATCATTGCGCGCCACCAGACATGTTGGTGAAAAGCCTTCTTCCTTTTCCAGCTCACTCGGTGCAGGCATTCCCGTGCCGAGTTCGTCCAGGAGTGCTTGTATTTCGTTCGGTCGGCTTTTGTGACTGGGGAAGCGATCGTAAATTGTTCTGAAGGCTTCCTCTCGACCCAAATTTTCTCGAATGGACACATATTCCATTTCCGGTGTGATGATACCGCGCAAGGCGTAAGCCCGTTGTGTTGGTGGTTCATCTTCCCTTGCCGCACAAAGGGAGCTGTTCTCGTCCTCTTGCCCCACGTCTCCCCGAGCGGTAATCCATGGCTCACGCAGTCGCGGCAGCCCCTTTTGCAGGTCACATATCTTCCCTTCATCGCCCCATGGTCCGGAAGTATCGTAAACACGCACCGGAGCGTTCGGTTCGGTGCTTCCATCGGGGAAAAGAGAATCACTCTGCAATATCTCGCGCATGGCGACGCGGATTTCTGGATGCAGCTTGCCGGACACATAGACTCGGCGACTTCCCGGATATTTCATGTCCTGCTTGTCCATGGGTAGATTCTACCTCTGATGCCCTGGAATGAAAAGACATTTCGCCCTATGCAGCGAGGTGGAGAGTTTCTTTATTTTGCATCCTGCGATTCTTGGTCGGACAGGATAACATCCAATTCAGAGATAGAAGCGGAATCTCCACCACTGTGCGAATTCAGCATAACGAGCCGGACATAACGCGCCGTGCAGGGTGTGAGGAAGAGAGCCTGCTGGACGTCCTGATGGTTCGCAAAGGAACCGCGCGCCACAGGTTCGCCCCAGTTCGTCCCATCGGAGCTCACATAAATTTCGTAATCTTTGATGCGTGCGTTCTGTACAGGGGAAGCTTGATAGGTAATGCCCTTGAGATTCAATACGGCTCCCAGGTCGAGCCTCAATTCGTGCGGGTAGCTTGCTACAGTCACCCCTTTCATGGTGTGCCAGAAAGTATCTTTGTTGCCATCCAGCACGTTTCCTGCTTGCCCAATGCCGGGAATTTCCGAACTCGCATAATTTACCGAGAAGTAGGCATGAGGTGGGTATTCGCTCAGCCTGCGCGTGATGATGGGGGTAAATTCTGCCAGCGCGGCGTACGCTTCTCCCTGCACCATCGGCTCCAGACAGACAATTTTTACGAAACGTGCCGGGGTGAGATCCGGAAGCATGACACTTTGTGCGTGGTCGCTGTTTTCCATTTCCAACGTGCAGGAAGGTTGTGCAGGCCAAGTTTGCCCATCCTGAGAGAGATAGAAGGCAATCTTTCGCACACGAGATGAAGTGCGAGCCTGTCTCGGGGTGAGAGTGATGCCGCGCAACTCAGATTCTACTCCCAAATCTACCACGATTTCGTGTGGATACTGCGCCACCGGATCGTGCCACTGGCTATGCCAGTATGTGTCACTTCGTCCGTCAATCAGATTCCACGGCGATTCCGAGAGTCCGGAGGAGGACGAGCAGTGAGCAATGCGCATCAGATTGCCTGGGCTCCAGTTATCCACATGCTGACTGGTGAGTCCGCTGTTGATACAGCCCTGCATGGAGGCGTAGGCCAATATGGTACCCTCTTCGCGTTGCAGGAACGGTTTTGTGTAGACCACATTCGTACCATCTGACAGGGACATATGGATGGTAGCGCCTCGTGTGTCGCAGCGGGCGCTTACGAAGCCCTGATTATCGCGCGAAATTGTGACGGCTCCTGCCAGGGGCAGTGAGCGACGTCCCACGGCACGAACATCATCCCCTGGGAGGAGTGGCCTCAGAGAGAAGGAGAAGGAGGTAGCCTCCGCTAATGGGATATCTCGATCAATCGGACGCGGCCCGCATGCGGCTCCGCCCAAGCCGAGAGTGAGAGCATCAATACTCAAAACAGTCACCCCGGCAGGCTTAAGCTCTTCCGGATGACGTGCCTCAAAGAGCGCCTGCGCCGTGTAGGGAAGGGCGGAGAAGTTCAGAGTCTTACCTTCTGATGCCGCCACAAGCAACCCCACCCCATGCTCATCTGTAACCGCCACCCAGTGAGTGTCCATGCGGTTACCCATCTCCATGGGTAGTGGGTAATTTTCCACCATGTCTCGCACACTACGGGAATAAACGCCGACAGGCGAGCCGCTCTTGCGGTCCGGATAGTTCTCGCCAGGACCCCTTCCGTGCCATAGCACGCGGTTGTAGCGTTCCGGCAGGTTCAGGGTGAAGCCCAGCTTCGGCAGCACGATCTTGCCTACCTTCGGCATGATGCCTGCTTGCACATTCACACAGCCATTCGACAGGATGGTATAAACCAGTTGGGTGGTAAAAGAGCCATCTCTTTCGGTGATGGGACCGTTGTCCTCCGGTTTGAAGTTGCCGCAGTTGAACTGAGCGCTATCCAGGGTCTCCTTGCGCACGCCGCGGCTCACCACATCGCAGGAGATGCGTACTACACCGTCTGAGATACGCTCCACGAGCATTGGGGTGGCAGTGTGTACCATGTTGCGGAAACCGTTCTGTAGCCACTGGTTCATAGCCCATTGATCATTGGCAAGTGGCGCGCGGAAGGCGTTAAGGAGCAAGGTAGCTTTATCACCGATGAGTTCGTGACCATTCACGATGTATTTTCTGATACCGCCTGTTACCTTGTCGATGCAGAGCGAGAAATTCTTTCCCAAAACCAGGATCTGACTGCTTTGATTGCGAACTTCAATTTTCTGCTCTTTCTCAAGCGGAGTAATTCTCGCCGAGGGGGAGTAATTCGAAACTTCTTCCGGCAGCTCCAGTTGTTCGGTAGCCACGCGGTAACCTGCGTTCGCCCAGGGAGTGTCCTCCCGCAAGTGTAGGCTGACGGTAAGGTAATATCTGCAATCAGGTTTCATCTCCTGAAAAGGGATGCTTTGCCTGGGGAGCAACCATTCCGTGCTTTCAAGTGGTCCTGCCTCCACGGAGAAACTCCCCTGCGCGATAAGTTTGTCACCTTCCTCGGTGATTTGCCAGCGTCCCTCCAGTTCGCTGAGTTTCGTGAAGAGATGTTTGTTGCGCAGCAGGACGCGTATTCCCTTGTCATCGTCGTCGACACCGGCCAGGGTGATACCTACATTTTGCTGCACCTTGCGAATTTCATCATATATTGGCGTCGGGGTCCGGTCGCTGTAAACAACTCCTTTCATGCAGAAGATGCCATCGTTGGGGCGCTCATTGCGATCGCCGCCGTAGCTCTGGCGCACGATTTTGGCGCCGTCCGGTAGTGTGACTTCCTGGTCATAGCTTTGGTGAATCCACTCCCAGATGGCGCCGCCGATAATCGAATCGCTTGAGTCAAAGGCGTCCCAATAATCCTGCAGGTTGCCCATAGCATTGCACAGGATGTGTGCGTATTCCGAGATGTACCAGGGCTTGCTGAGCTTGCGCTGCGCTATGTCACGAGCCCAATTGACGCTTGGGTACTGGTTGGAGTTCAGGTCTGCCAATTCGTTGTTACGTTCGTACTGCGTGGGGCGCGAAGTGTCACGGGACTTGATCCAGTCTCTCACAGCGGCAAAGTTGTTACCGGGACCGGCTTCGTTGCCATAGGACCAGATAACGACGCAGGGGTTGTTCTTGCTCTGCTCCACCATGTTTTGGTTACGCCAGACGTGCTGGTCTTTCCAGTCAGGCACGTGCGACAGGGATTCTTTGCCATAATAATAGCCATGGGACTCAATGTTTGCTTCGTCGCACACGTAGATACCCAGCTCATCGCACATCTCGTAGAAAAATGCCGGCTGCGGGTAGTGTGAGTTGCGCACGTGATTGATATTCCCGCGTTTCATCAGCAGTAATTCTTGCCTGCACTCATCGCGGGTCACGGTGTGCCCGTTGGCATGCTGACTTTCATGACGGTTCACCCCCTTGAGTTTCACCGGCATGCCGTTGATGAGGAATCGTCCGTTTTCAAGTTTCACTTCACGGAAGCCAATTTTTCTGCTGATCGTTTCCGTTACACGCCCGTTTGCATCTTTCAGGTAGATAAGCAAGCGGTATAGATTCGGCTTTTCCGCACTCCAAAGTGCAGGAGATTGTACTTGTGCCATCATCTCTTTCGTGCTGCTTTTCCCCGGTTCCACGCGACCACGAACCGTTGAGAGTTCGGTCACTCTCTTGCCATCGCTTCCGAGCAATTCAGCCTGTAGTTCAAAGGGTTGCTCAGTATTGGTACGGTTATTTACTTCCACCTCCACGCGTAGCTTGCTATCTGCATAATTAGTGTGCCCTGCGTCGTTTTTTCCGAAATCGGTGTGCACGAAGAAGTCGCGCACGCGCACCTGCGGGGCGGCGTAGAGCCAAACATCGCGGAAAATGCCGGAGAGGCGCCACATGTCCTGGCATTCGAGATAACTGCCGTCACTGTAACGATAAACCTCAGCGGCTATAGTGTTGCTGCCCTTGTGCAGGTATGGAGTGATGTCGAATTCGGCAGCCGTGCGGCTGTCCTTAGAAAAGCCGACTTTTTTCCCATTCACGAAGAGGTAGAAGAAAGAATCTACTCCATCAAAGCGGATGAAGACGCGCATGCCATCCCATTGTTCCGGGATGACAATTTCTCGTCGGTATGATCCCACTGCATTCGGTTCGGTTTTTGGCGTCGTGTACTCCTTTTCTTCCGAGTTGCGAGGAGGTGTCATCACACGCGGCCAGTCCCGCACCATGGTGTAACTCTGGTTGCTGTAGATCGGCGTTCCATAGCCTCGCATCTGCCAATTGCTAGGTACGTCGATCTCCTTCCATCCACTGACATCAAACTCCGGCTTAAAAAAATCAACCGGGCGATCTTCCGGTTTCGGTGACCAGTGAAATTTCCAATTGCCATTCAGGCAGATAACGCGTGAATTCGGGTTCCCGTTGTTGTCGCTCTTCAGTGCTTCGTCGCGTCCGGCAAAGGGCATAAAGAATGCCCTCGAAACTTCTCTTCCTTCAAAAAGATGCTGAGGGTTCTCCCAGTCCGGATTCGCCGGGTAGGGCACATCGTCTTGAGCTGGCGCCGTAAATGCTGTCATAAACAGTAAAGAGCAGAGGGACGTTTTCCATTTTTCCATAGTACCAGATAAGTATACGTTGCCACATCTGTTTTTCTTTCTCTGTTTTTTGTGCCACTCGTTTTGTTTTTTCTCCCAGTAAAACGGCGGATTATCCCGCGAGGCAGGATAAGAAAGGAGCAAGCAGATGACCCAGCTCCGGCGCTTTTCCGGGAAAGTGTGGTTTCCTGTCAAAAGGGCTCACCGATAGACGAATTCCATTCGAATAGGAGGTTTCTGTCAAATTTTTACTGGTTCTGAGTGTTTTGTGTCAATCGCTGACTGTCGCTTAACCAGGAAATCCAGACGGAATCTTCCTACGGTTGCCTATAGCAAAAAAATTCGCTGAAAAAAACGAGCAAAGTTTCATGTTGATGCGTGGTGGGGAAAATCAAAAGGCAAGATCAACGCCGAAACGGAGTCTCGGGTTAAAAAATTGCGCCTTTGCCCCCCCCCCCATCACTGCTTTTGGAGGGTTCTGCCATGGACCCGAAAATTCATTGCAGCCATTACAACTCCTGCTTTTTGGAAGCCGATGCGGGTAACCATTTCAACTGAAACCCACTCTTGAAACGAAGTTAGAACCCGAACCGGCGTCGTAGTCGGGAGTTGAAGCCGGAACAAAGCGTCCCTCCCGCTGATGAAAACCTACAACTGCAAACACTACTCTGGAAGGGGACGAGGAAGATGAGCCCTTGCTCACCAATTTAATGTACCCAGTGCCCCCTCTTTACCACACAGTCCAACCCCTTGCCAAGATAAAAAACGCGTCTGTCAGTCGCTTACAACTTCTGACAGACGCCAAAATACTTGTTTTTTGCTTGCGGGAGCAGGATTTGAACCTGCGGCCTTCAGGTTATGAGCCTGACGAGCTACCTGGCTGCTCCATCCCGCGATTGATAACTGCCTCGGAAACCCAAGGCGAGGGCATGATATGACTCATTTTGAGAGATGTCAAGTCGAAAGTTGATTTTTTCGCAAGAAAAGGGAAACGAAGCTTGACAGAGAGGGGGTGAGCGCGTACCATCTCCGCCGTGAGCAACGAAATCATGAAGAGCACGCCGTTGTGCGAGAAACACGTGCAACTCGGCGCGAAGATGGTGCCCTTTGCTGGGTGGAATATGCCGGTGCAGTACGAGGGAATTTTGGCGGAACATCATGCTGTACGCACGGGTTGTGGCGTGTTTGATATTTCCCACATGGGACAGTTCGTTGTGACTGGCACCGGCGCGAAAGCATGGTTGAACACCATGTTCACCAATAATCTCGACAAACTCACGGACGGTGTTGGGCAATATTCGATGATGCTTAATGAGCACGGCGGGGTGATTGATGACCTGATCATCTACCGCCTGGGCGAGGAGCGCTATTTTGTGGTGGTGAATGCTTCGATGATTGATGAGGATTACGCATGGCTCATAGCCCACAAGCCGGAAGGCGTCACGCTGAAGAACGAAAGCGCGGATTACGTGGGGCTGGCGGTGCAGGGGCCGAAGTGTCAAGAGGTGTTCGCCAGGCTCTGCCCGGGCGTGCAGCTGCCGGTGCGTAACGGGATACTGTCTTTCACAGAAGGGAGCGATGAGCTGATTGTATGCCGTACGGGCTACACCGGCGAGGATGGTTTTGAGTTTTTCTGCCCGGCGGGGCAGGGGGTGAAGTGGTTTGAGAAAGTGATCGCCAGCGGGGCGAAGCCCTGCGGACTGGGTGCGCGTGACAGCTTGAGGCTGGAGATGTGCTACTCGCTGAATGGCTCCGACCTTTCCCCGGAGAAGACGCCGCTGGAGGCGGGACTCTCCTGGTGTTGCGATTTGACGAAGGATTTTATCGGCGTGCAGACTCTGCGCGCGCAGAAGGCGAACGGACGCCCCACGGCACTGGTTGCGATCGAATACACTGAAAAGGGCGCGCCTCCCCGCCACGGGTACGAGGTGCAGCTGCCGGACGGCACCCCGCTGGGTGAGCTTTGCAGCGGCGTGCTCTCTCCCACTCTGGGCAAGGGCATCGCGATGGCCTATGTGCCGACGCAGTACGCGAAGGCGGGCACGGAAGTACGCGTGGTGGTGCGTGGGAAGGGCGTTCCGGCAGTCATTGTTAAGAAGCCCTTCCTGAAGAAATAGATTTTTCCTCATTTTCTACAAAAAATACCCCTACATCAACAAAAAGCCATGAGTAAAGTACCCGCTGAACTTAAGTATTCTGCCGAGCACGAATGGGTGAGCTCCGCCGTGGACGGCGTAGTGACCCTCGGCATCACCGATTTCGCACAGTCCGAGCTGGGCGATGTGGTCTATGTGGACCTTCCCGAGGTGGGCAACACCTACGCTGCCGGTGATTCCATCGGCGCCGTGGAGTCCGTGAAAGCCGCTTCCGACGTCTACACGCCGGTGTCCGGCGAGGTGGTGGAGGTCAATGAGGAATTGAGCAACGATCCTGCCACCGTGAACCGCGACGCGTTTGTGGCGGGCTGGATTTGCAAGATTCGTCTCAATGCGCCGGCTGAGCTGGACGGGCTGATGGATGCCGCAGCCTACACCGACTTCTGCAAGTAAGAAACGATTTTGAAGTGAGGTGCAGGGGCAGGCTATATTAGTGCTGCTCCTGCGCTTCGTTTATGGATGAAACAACAATACCTGTTATGATAAGCGCCCAAGGATCCTTTATCCCTCGTCACATCGGTCCGTCCGAATCCGAAATTCACGCCATGCTGCAGGAGCTTGGTTTCGATAATCTGGAGAGCATGACAGCTGCTGTTGTGCCGGCAGATATCCGCCTCAAGCAGCCGTTGGATTTGCCCATCCCGTTGCCGGAACAGGATGCTCTGCGCAAGCTCAGGGAAATTCTTTCGCTCAACAAGCCGGTGAAGAGTCTCATCGGGCAAGGGTATTTCGGAGCTTACATGCCGGCGGTAATCCAACGCAATGTGTACGAAAATCCCGGATGGTACACGGCTTACACTCCTTATCAGCCGGAGATCGCGCAGGGGCGTCTGGAAATGCTCATGAACTTCCAGACGATGATAGCAGGGCTGACCGGGCTGCCGATTGCCAATGCTTCCATGCTGGATGAAGGTACGGCGGCGGCGGAAGCGGTTCATCTCTGCATGAGTTCAAAGAACGGTGCACGGTCTTTCTTTGTGGCAGATTCCTGCTACCCGCAGACGATTGATGTGATCCGCACGCGTTGTGAGACGACGGGAGTGGATCTCATCGTGGGCGATTGGAGGAGCTTTGACCCTGCCTCAATGTCCGGACTGGCTGGCGTGTTGGTTCAGTATCCGGATAACCTTGGCAGTGTGGAGGACTACTCCTCGTTCTTCGAGCACTGCCATGCCGCGCGTGCGCTCTGCTGCGTGGCGGCGGACATCCTGGCTCTCACTAAGCTTCGTGAGCCCGGATCTTTCGGTGCGGATATCTGCGTGGGCTCCACGCAGCGCTTCGGCATCCCGATGGGCTATGGCGGTCCCGCTGCGGCGTTCATGGCCTGCACGGACGCCCTCAAGCGCAAGCTGCCGGGACGCTTCATTGGCCGCTCGATGGATCGTGAGGGCAAGCCTGCTTACCGCCTGGCTCTGCAGACCCGCGAGCAGCACATTCGCCGCGAGAAAGCGACTTCCAATATCTGTACGGCGCAGGTGCTCACGGCTCTGCTGAGTACGTTCTGTGCGATGTACCACGGACCGGAGGGCTTGCAACGCATCGCCGGCACGGCACAGCGTCTGGCTGCAGCTTTCGCCGCTTCTGTGAGCGCGATGAGTGGGCTTCGGGTGGTTTGTTCTCACTTTTTCGATACAGTGGCGGTGAGCACCGGAAATCAAGCGGATCGCTACGTGGCTGCCGCTCTGAGCGCCGGGTACAACATTCGTAAGGTGGATGAGGATATTGTGAGCGTTTCTTTTGATGAAACCTGCACGGGTGCGGATTATGCCGCACTTTGCGAGGCGTTTGGGGTCCAATCCGCCGAAGTCGGCGAGGCGCCGGCGGATGAGCGCACGACACCCTTCTGCACAGAAAAATGCTTCCATCTTTTCCACTCGGAAACGGAGATGATGCGCTACATCCGTGGGTTGGAGAGCAAGGATCTCGCGCTGAATGAGGCGATGATCCCGCTTGGCTCCTGCACGATGAAAGCCAACTGCGCTGCCACGATGATGCCCATCACATGGGACGAAGTGACACAGCTGCATCCGCTCGCTCCGGTGGATCAATGCGCCGGGATACGCGCCATGCTCCTGCAGCTGGAGGACTGGTTGGCGGTGATCACAGGCTTTTCTGCAGTATGTTTGCAGCCGAATTCCGGCGCGGCGGGCGAATACGCCGGGTTGCTGACGATTCACCGCTATCAGGCTGCTCATGGCGAGGGACATCGCCACGTCTGCCTCGTCCCCACGTCGGCACATGGCACCAACCCCGCTTCTTCCGCGATGGCGGGTTTCACCGTGGTTCCGGTGAAGTGCGATGAGCGCGGCAACATCGATGTGGAGGATTTGCGCGCTCAGGCTTTGGCACACCGCGATGAACTTGCCGCTCTGATGGTGACCTATCCCTCCACCCATGGGGTGTATGAAAGCAGCATCGCGGAGATCTGCGCGATTGTGCACGCTAACGGCGGGCAGGTTTACATGGATGGAGCCAATATGAACGCTCAATGCGGGCTTACGAATCCTGCCACCATCGGCGCGGATATCTGCCATCTGAACCTGCACAAGACTTTTGCGATGCCGCATGGCGGCGGCGGTCCCGGCGTGGGGCCCATCTGCTGCGCCAAGCACCTCGCGCCTTTCCTGCCGGGGCACACTGCTGATTCCCGCGGCCGCAACCAGGGGGCAGTTAGTTCAGCGGAGTTCGGGTCGGCTTCTCTGGCGCCGATCACGTGGATGTACATCGCGATGATGGGAGAGGAAGGTCTGCGCAAGGCTTCACAAGTGGCGATTTTGAACGCCAATTATGTTTCCCACAAACTGGCGGATTTCTTCCCGACGCTCTATTCCGGGGCGGATGGGTTGGTGGCTCATGAGTGCATCCTCGATACGCGTCCGATGCTTGCCAGGAGCGGTCTCTCCATCGATGACATGGCAAAACGCCTGATGGATTACGGTTTCCATGCGCCTACAATGAGCTTCCCGGTGCATGATACGTTGATGGTGGAGCCTACGGAATCCGAGAGCAAGGGCGAGCTGGATCGCTTCGTGGAGGCTATGGTCGGGATCCATCGCGAGATGAATGCCGTGGCGGATGGGGTGATGCCGCTAGCGGATAATGTGCTTTCCAATGCTCCGCACACGGTGCAGGAGGTCTGCGCTGACAGCTGGAAGCACGAGTACTCTCGCAGTGCGGCTGCTTTCCCCGTGGAAAGCCTGCGCCGCCATAAGTTTTGGCCTTCCTGCTCCCGCGTGGACAACACCTACGGAGACCGCAACTTCTGCTGCACCTGCGATACGCTGGAGTAGGGAGAACTCAGGAAGAGCAGAGCGACGTGTTCAGACGACGATTGGGGAGGTTCGCGCGCAGATCGCGCGGATTTCCGTCAGTCGTGCACGAGTTGGACATCGTAGCCGAAGATGGCGGCGAAGAGGTCGGCTTTGGAGCGCAGGGCGAGGTTTTCGATCGTGAGATCATGCACGCCGCTGACGACGAGTTCGAGACGTTTGCCGTTGAAGCGGACGCTGAAGTTGGAGATGCGGTGAGAGTGAGCGCGTTCCATGGCATCGCCGACGCGCAG
>CANRKR010000017.1 GCA_947631275.1 uncultured Akkermansia sp. | reverse complement strand
TTACCCGTCAGTGAGCGGCGGCGAGAAATCGTGGCGGCGCTGCGGGAGCATCAGGTAGTTGTGGTGGTGGGTGAGACAGGGAGCGGGAAGACCACGCAGCTGCCGAAGATGGCTCTCATGGCCGCAGGGGAGCGGGCAGGGATGGTAGGCTGCACGCAACCGCGGCGGTTGGCGGCCGTGGCTGTGGCGCGACGGATTGCGGAGGAGTTGGGGGCGGAGGGCGCAGGAATGGTGGGGCACCATGTGCGTTTCGACGACCGCACGGGGGAGGACACGCGCATCAAGCTTATGACGGATGGGATTTTGCTGGCCGAGACACAGCAGGATCCCGATCTGCTGGCGTACCACACCATCATTCTGGACGAAGCGCACGAGCGGAGTCTGAATATTGATTTCCTGCTTGGGTACCTGAAACTGCTCCTGGAGCGGCGGCGTGATCTGCGGGTCATTATCTCTTCTGCCACGATGAATGCGGCGGCATTCTCGGATTTTTTTGATGGCGCGCCGGTCATCGAGGTGCAGGGGAGGACGTATCCGGTGGAGTTGCATTACATGCCGCCGGTAAATGACCAGGAGGAACTGACGTCCCATGTGGCGCGGGCGGTTGAGTGGGTGACGCAGTATGATGGCGGCGGGGATGTGCTGGTGTTCCTGCCCGGCGAACGGGAGATTCGCGATTGCACGGACACCCTGGAGCAGCTCGAGCTACCGCGCACGGATATCCTGCCGTTGTTTGCGCGGCTGAGTCTTGCGGATCAGCAGCATATCTTTCATCCCGCCCCCGGCAGACGCCGTATCGTACTCGCCACAAACGTGGCTGAGACCTCTCTGACGATACCGGGCATCATGTACGTTATCGACAGCGGGCTGGCGCGCGTCTCCCGCTATTTGCCGGGGCGGCAGATTCAGAGTCTGCAGGTGGAGGAAATTTCCAGGGCGTCGGCGCGGCAGAGGGCGGGGCGTTGCGGACGCGTGGCGGAGGGTGTTTGCATTCGCCTGTACAGCGAGGAAGATTTCAATGCGCGGGAGGCGTATACGGATCCCGAGATAAGGCGCAGCGCGCTGGCGGGAGTGATCCTTCGCATGGCAGATTTGCGCCTCCCCCCGCTCGGCAAGTTTCCCCTGCCGGACCCGCCCGGCGAGCGCCTTATCCACGAAGGCTACAGAACTTTGCGTGAAATCGGGGCGATTGACCACGTGAAGCGTCTCACGTTCGTCGGACGAAAATTAGCCAGGTTGCCACTGGATCCGCGTTTGGGGCGTATTTTGTTGGAATCGCAGAAGGAGAAAGCCGCGGCAGAGGCGCTGGTGCTGGTGGCCGGGATGAGCATCCAGGATCCGCGGGAGAGACCGGTGGATCATGCGGAGGAGGCCGACAGAGCACACGCCGCCTGGCGTCACGAGGAGAGCGATTTTCTTTCGCTGCTGCAGATGTGGCGAGCGATGGAAGAATACCGAGATGGGCGGAAATTGCGGCGCAATGCTCTGCGTAAGTGGTGCAGCGCGCACTTCCTCTCCTTTGCGCGCATGGTGGAGTGGCACAATCTGGAGCAGGATCTGCGAGCTTCCCTCGCGTTGGCTCTGCGCTGGCGGGTCCCTGTCCTGCCGCCGCCGGAAGAACAAGCCACCCCGGAGCGCATCCACCGGGCGGTGCTGGCGGGAGCCCCGTTGCAGATCGGCTGTTGGAACAGGGAGGACAAAATTTACCGTGGCACCGCCGGGCGTAGTTTTTCCATCTTTCCCGGGTCCGGACTCTTTCGGCGGAAGAACCGTGCGCCCTGGGTGTTCGGCAGTGATCTTGCAGAAACGTCGCGCCTGTGGTTGCGTCGTGCTGCCGTGTTGGATCCCGCGTGGGTGGAACAGGTGGCTCCTCAACTGTGCACGCGCCACGCCTATGCTCCGGAGTGGGATGCCCCGGCGGGAGTGGTCTATGCGCGGGAGCGCGTGGTGTGCGGTGGGCTCACCATCGTGGACGGGCGGCGCATCAGCTACGCTGCATCCCATCCTGCCGAAGCTCGCGCCATCATGATTCGCGATGGGATCCTGCCGCGCAAAATGCAGCGCAGCTATCCCTTTCTGGAGCATCTTGAGGAGATGATGGAGCGGGTGAGCACGGTGGAAAATAAACTGAGGCGCCGCGATCATATCCGCTGTGATGATGCTATCTATCACTTTTTTGACGAACGAATTCCGAAGGATTGCACCTGCGAAAAAGACCTGCGATTGTGGATGATGAAGGGGACAGATCCCCACGTGCTGGATATTCCCTACGAGGAGTGCATATACCCCGGAGAGGACGACGCGCCGGAGGAATTGTATCCGGATGAGTTGCATTGCGCTGCCGGCGATTACCCCGTCTACTACCTGCATGCGCCGGGGGAGGCAGAAGATGGCGTCACCATCGGCGTGCACATCGACCAGCTTGACGATTTTCCCGACTGGCTGCCGAGCTGGGGCGTGCCGGCGCATCTGGAGCAGCGCGTGCTCATGCTGCTGCGCTCGCTGCCGAAGGCGGACAGACAGAAACTCATGCCGCTGGCGGAGAGCGCGAGGGAGTTCATGGAAGCGTGGGACGGGAGAGAGAGGAACATGGAGCTGAATGCGGCGTTGGCACAGTTTGTGAGGGAAAAGACGGGGAAGATTTTTCACCCGTCGGAGTTTGATGCCTGCCGTATGCCGCCGGAATTCGTCACCAAAATATGGGTGTGCGATGACGAAGGGGAGGAACTCGCGCTTGGGACGTCTGCCGCGGAATTGAGGGAGCGACTTACCTCCTACCGCGAGCGGCGTTTCCGGAAACAGGCTGCCCGCAGTATCGTTTCAACGCCGATGACGCACTGGGACTGCGGCGAACTGCCGATTACCCTGCCCGTCGGGAACGGAATCGGTTACCCCGCGTTGGCCGATGAAGGCAACCGGGTGCGCGTGCAGTTGTGCGCTACGGAAGAGCAGGCGGGGATGGTGCACCGCGCGGGGGTGCGTCGCCTGGTGATGATCCGCTGCGCGGACTTTTTGAACTCACTGCGTAAGCGGATGCCAATCCCGGGTGGAATGGCAGCCTTTGCGGGCATCGGCATGAACCCGCGCGAGAATGCGGAGCAGAGTATTGCTGCGGCCGCAGATGTTTCTCTGGTGCCTCTCCCTCGCACTCGGGAGGATTTTGAGACAGCCTGCCTGCGCGTGCGAGAACAGGCATACGACACTCTTGCAGGCCCCATCTCCCGTCTCTGGGAACAGCTCGCAGCAGCGCAGAGAGCCATCGATGAATTTTGTCTCACTGCCTCCCACCACGAGGCTACCGAACGTATCGCTTCCGATCTTGCACGGCAGTGGGGCTGGCTCACTCGACGAGGGTTCTTAACGGAATCAGGACCTGGCGCTCTGTCGGATCTTTCGCGCTTCGCCCGTGGCATCTGTGAACGACTGGAACGCCTCTCACACCGTGCGCCGGTCGATGATTTATCGCGCATCGATGCGTGGGAGCGGGCTGTGGCGCTCGGATTTTACGAGCAGTATGAGCGGCACGCCGGGGAGTATATTTGGCAAACCTACGGCATGCTGGCGGAAGAGTACAGGATATCACTCTTCGCTCCCACTCTTGCTCGTAAGGGACGTGTCTCGCAGCGCAAGTTGCAGGAATTTGTTCCGCCGGGTTGTGCCGTCGAATAAACGTGCCCGGTGGCGTGTGATTTTGTGCCTCGTTCCGCGTTGCATTTAATCCTGCGAGCCACTGTTCCCTTGCAGATTTTACATATTGATTGACACTGCGGGGGTGATATGAGACACTGCTCACGTGCTCGACGTATGTTTACTGGGGACGGGAGGCACCCAGCCGCTCGTGAATCGATGGCTCACCTCGCTGATGGTGCGTTACAAGGGACACTCCGTGCTGATCGATTGCGGGGAGGGCACTCAGGTGGCGGCAGCCAGGGCCGGAGTGAGCCTCAAACCGGTGGACAAATTGCTGCTTACGCACCTGCACGCAGACCATGTGAGCGGGCTGCCGGGGCTGCTGTTGAGCATGGCGAATGCCGGGAGGGAAGAACCTCTCTCCATCGTGGGACCTGTCGGCACAGAGCGGGTGGTGAAATCCCTGCGCTGCATTGCAAAAAATCTGCCTTTCGACGTGCGTGTTTCCGAGTTGGAGACAGATGAGGAGACGATGTATTTCCTGGACATCGACATCCGCACGTTCCCATTGCGGCACCGTGTGACATGCTACGGCTACAGCTTCATTCTTCCGCGCGGCGGGAAATTTGATCCGGAACGTGCCAGGGCGGCGGGGATTCCCCTGACGTACTGGAAACCCCTGCAACGCGGTGAAACCGTCGAAGTGGAGGGCAAAGTTTACACGCCGGACATGGTGCTGGGCGCACCGCGGCGCGGTATCAAGGTGACGTACTGCACGGATACGCGTCCGACGCCGGGCATCGCACCGGCCGCATCAGGATCCGACCTCTTCATCTGCGAGGGCATGTACGGGAATGCAGAAATGCTCCCTTCCGGTCGTGAAAACCAGCATCTTCTCTTTGCGGAGGCGGCCCAGATTGCTCGCGATGCGGGTGGGGTACGCGAACTCTGGCTTACCCACTACAGCCCGTCCATGCCGAATCCCAAAGCGTACCGTGATATTGCGAGAGCCATCTTCCCCAACACGTATACGCCGCGCGACGGCTGGTGCAAATCTATTTCGTTTGAGGACGACGAAGAAGAGTCCACAAATTAACGCGGTTGCTTCCTTCAAGCCTTCCCGGAGGGGGAGGATTTCGGTGTATCGGGGGCGGATTTATCGGGAGCCTTTTTGCCGAGGTAGGTAGGGAGTTCGAGACCGACGGCTGAGGCGAGTTCATGCAGCGGCAGAGTGTGCGTCACAAGATTTTGCACAAAGTTGCCGATGGAACCGGATTGGGAATCGCCGCCGCCCATGACAACCACTTTGTCGAAGGAAAGCCCGCGAACAGCAGAGGCCTGGGTCTCGACGATCCTGGGGAGTTGTTCCGTGACAAGCAGACCGGAGGCTGCCTGGGCATCACCCGCGGCTTCCACGATACGGCGGAAGCCACTGGCCTTGGCTTCCAGAGCAGCCTGGATAGCGGCAGCCTGACCCTGGCCGACCATCTGCAAACCCTCACCTTCCGCCTTCTTTTTGAGAAGAAGAGCATCTGCTTCACCTTTGGCGAGCTTGATCGCGGCGTTACCCTCGGCCTCCTTGGCAATCACGAGGGCATCTGCTTTACCTTGCTCCTCTTTGACTCGGACGGCGGCAGCCGCCTCGGCGGCAATCTCCTGTTTGCGCTTGAGGATCTCAGCGGAGACAATCTCATTCGCCGTCTGGGTAGCACGCTCGAGTTCGGCGCGTTTCATCTCCGCTTCGCGGTTGGCAATGTAGCCGGCTTCTTCCGCTTTGGCGGCTTGCTCACGCTCGGCGACGAGGGCGATGCGGCGCGCTTCCGCCTGGCGCACTTTTAATTTAGCATTTGAATCCGCCACCTTCATTTCGGCTTCGTTGTTGCCCTCCACGGCGGCAGCATTGGCGAGGGCAACCTGAATCGTCTGGTCGCGCAGTGCTTCTGCCTTGCCGATTTCTCCGCGGCGGGTCTCCTCCGCCACCTTGATCATGGCATCGTTGATGGCGCGGGCGGCAGCTTCCTGACCCAGCGCGGCAATATAACCGGAGGCGTCACGAATATCCGTGATATTGGCGTTGATGAGATAGAGACCGACTTTGTGCAGCTCTACATCCACACCACCGGTGATGCCTTTGATGAGCTTTTCGCGGTCGGCATTGATTTCTTCAATCGTGAGGGAGGCGATGACCACGCGCATCTGCCCCATGATAATTTCCGAAGCAAGATCGCGGATATCCTCGCGGGAGCGTCCGAGCAGCCGACTGGCAGCGTTTTGCATGATCTCCGGCTGAGTGCTGATACCTACGATGAAAGAAGAGGGAACGTCCACGCGAATGTTCTGGCTGGAGAGGGCTCCTTTCAGAGGGACATCGATGTTGATGGGATTGAGATCCATGAAAGCGCAACTCTGGATGATGGGCATCACAAAGGTAGCGCCACCGTGGATGCACTTGGCTGAGCGTCCCACGCCTACGTTGCCATAGACGATGAGGATTTTGTCCGACGGACACATTTTGTAGCGACTGAAGAGCAGCGCCACGGTACCGAGGAGGAAAAGAATAATGGCGATGATAGCGATGATGGCGGAGGAAGATTCGCCGACTTCCACGGTCACTTGGGCAAGGGGAAAGAAAATGTTCATGGAGACAAAGGAGATTGGTGTGGTGGAATCAGGATGGAGGAGAATCCGCGGGGCGAACAACGAGTCGCTGCGGGGTAGCTTCGACAACGATGATGGAGGATTGCGCAGGCAAAGGGGAATTCCCGTACTGAACAGCGGACATGGTGACAAGCTGTGCCGGGTGGGCTACCTGCACCTGACCGCCCGGTTCGCCATGCGGGGGAATTGTCACGTACACCGTACCGCGCCGATCGACGAGGTCGGAGTACTTCAGGGTGCCGTCTGATTTCATGCTGTAAATGAGGCGCATGAGAACCGCTACGGCGATGAAAAGCACCAGACCGAGAAGAATGCCTGCACACAGGGCAGGGAAAACGGAGAGTCCCCACTGCGTCGCTACAAAGCCACCCCAGCCAAGGCCGAGGAGGAAGGCGATCACTGCACGCACGGAGATGGAACCGGTTCCCCCATCCGCCGCGCCTCCCGGCAGATCCGCATCCCCGTCGCCTCCGAAATCTGCAAAGAGGGCGAGGACGAGGCTGATGAGAGAGAGAATCGTGGCAAACCACGCAATAGCGCAAAAGACACCGCGTGCCGATACGAAGTCCGGCATCAACTGAGCCGCGCGCAGCAGATCCGTGATTCGACCGAGGATGGAAGTGACGGTGTCCATAGAGATTGGAACGGAGAAAATTCTACCACAGTGGAAGAGGTGGAGTCAACGAGAATTTTGCACTTGCAAGCCCATACCGCAGGGGCTAGAATAGAGCGGCATGGGGGAAAATGATATCCGCTCGTATCTGAGTGATGCACGAGACAAGGGATGGAGTGAGCAGGCGCTGGTGCAGAAGGCAACTGCCATGGCGAAGACGCTGCATACTGCGGCGTTGGGGCGCTCTCACGCCGAGGAGCGCCATCTCCTTTCTGCTCTGAGTCGCCTGGCCGGAAAGAAGGAGGAGAGGGATTTTGTGGTGACTCTGTGTCGGCAGACCCTTTTCGAACGTCAAGCAGACCGAGCGATGGAAAACTTGCGTTCCATCGTTTCAGATTACGGAGGGGTTCCGACATTTTTCAGCTCCGCCGGGCGATTGCGGATCAAAGCGGCGCTTATGGCTCCGCGTGGAATGCAGGAGGCAGCTCTGCGTGAGGTGAAACGCGTTTTCCGGACCACGCTGGGCGGGATGGTCATGAACAGGGGAGAGGAAAAACCCGGGCACCGGGCGGCGATGCTGAAAAAAAACGGGATGCAACTGATGATGCAGCCGCTTGGGTGGAGCGTATGCGGCGAAAAAGCAGCGACGGCTTACCGACAAATGCTTCTGCGTATTCCGAAGGAGGAGCCGGGGGCGGGACTTGTGGTTGAAGCAGAAAAGCTTTATCCCGGATGCGATGCCGCCGCACCGGAGGACAGTATTCGGCGTCTCGGCGAGCGATTAGGTGAGGTTGCCACGACAGCGGGCGCGATGGGAAGCAGGGTGCTCGTGCGGAGCAGCCGCAGTGATCTTCAGGCCATTGTTCTGGCTGCCGTGCGCAATGTGGCGGATTCTTTTTCCGTTCCCGGGGAACGGCATCTGTTGGAGGTGGAACTGGCAGGCCACCTGCCGGCAAGTCGGGCGCTGCTGCGCGAACTGTCGGAATGGGCGGAGAGTTGTGCGCGCACCGGCTCGGCGCCGTTTCGTGTGCATCTCGTCGCAGAGAGTCATCGGGAGGAGGACGACGTATGCGCAGAAATCTACGGGGATGGCGTGGCGACGTATGCTCCCGGGGATGAGACGGCGGCGGGGTACGCGCAGTTGATACGGGCAGCGATGGAGTGCTCTGCGAAAGCGATTTCTCCCGTTGTGCACACGCAGAATCCTGTTTATGCATGCTACGCGATGTTGAGCTGGGCGCGCAGCGGGCGCGAGGGGAATGCCCCGCTTGCCTTTGATTACGGCACGGGGAGCCATTTGGGGCGCGTGGCAGGCATGCCGGGGGGTGACATAGAGCTGATTGCCCCGTGGATTGCGGGGGAGAGTGGAGAAAGGCTATTTGAGCAATACCTGATGCGTGTTATCGATGAATTGGTGCAGGGGGGGAAGGACGGCTACTTGCAGCAGGCGTTTTCCTCATCTACCGATGCAGTGGATTGGGATGCCATGGCGAGACCGCTGCGCGTAGCGGAGAGCATTCACTCGACAGCAGCGGGGGGCGCGATGGAAACGACAAGTCGCGAGCGACGAACGGGAAACCTGGGGAATCTGCTGGTGCGTGCCGAGGTGGAGTCTTATTACGCCGCTGCTGCAGAAGAGCAGGAAAGAGTCGTGGAGTCTCTGCCGCTGGTTCCGGGCGGCGTGCGCATGGAAAGTCCGCTCACCTGCATTCGTCGTTCGCTCATTGCGCCCGGTGTGGAGATCTACCGCTACCGCGGGGCCGATTACAACGCCGTGGACGAGACCCTTCGGATGGCGAAAAAGGCAGCGGGAGAAGAGGAATCTGCTGTGGATTTGTCCGGGAGAGCTCGGACCCTGAGGAAGGTTGCGACGGAACTGCGCGTGGAGAGTGCCAAATGGGTGGCCTTGCTGGTGCGCGATGCCGGGTGCACCATTCGGGATGCTGTCTGTGAGTTGAGAGATGCCCGGGCCGCTCTTCTCAACGCCGGCGATCGAGCCATGGAGTGGGAGGAATTGAAAGACGGGGCGGAGACAGAGTCGGCCGGCGTCGTGGTGGTGTCCTGCGGGGAAGCGCACCCGCTTTCCGATGCTGCCGGAGCCATCGCCACGGCATGGATGGCGGGAGGAGTGATCATCTACAAGCCGGCGGCGTGCACGACACTGCTCGGCACAAGATTTGCCGGACTCCTGAATAAAATGGGTATCGGCGTGATGTGCCTCCCCTGCGGCGGGGAGGAGATAGCCCAGAGGCTCATGTCAGATGAGCGGGTGGATCTCGTGCTGTGCCGGGGCACGGTGGAGCAGGCGCGGCGGAGAGCATCTCTCGCGGCTAGGAGCTCTGTGCTGTGCGGGCCGGAACACGGACCGAGCGTTTACCTGGCTGAGAGCTGCAATTGGCAGAAAGTCGTGCCGGAGTTGGTGCAGGCAGCCCTGCGCCGGAGCGGGCAGAGTCCGGATGCTCCCCACCTCGTTTTCCTGCACGCTTCACTCTACGACAACCCTGCCGTACGAGCGATGTTGGAGGACGCCGTGGCACTGCCACAGGCGCAGCCCACGCATTTGCAAAGTGCGCGACTCGGCCCCCTCGCCGCACCCCTTACAGAGGCGCAGAGGCGTCTGCTGGATGAACCGCCGGGTGGGGAAGAGGATTGGTGGGCGCTGCCGCGGGCTGCGGATTGCAACAGCCTGCTTCGGAGTGTGGGTCTTTGCTCGCGCGCGGGGATGCATCGGGAAATACCGGCTCACGGGCAGAAGCTCCCCATCATCGGTCTGGTGCGCGTGGAGAGCTGTGATGAGGCGGCGGGTTTGCAGAGGCGCCTGGCATGCGGGAGCCGCGCCGTTATTTACTCTCAGGATGCCGAGGAGGTAGCGCATTGGGAGGAAATGGCGGACTGCCGTTGGGTGGCGGTGAATTGCTTCCCGACGTTCCGCCCGGGCGCGTTGCCTCAGCCTGCGTGGAACACCGGGCTTCGCGGCGCTGTCGGCACTCTGCTCGGCACGACCGACACCGCTGTGGCCTTCAACCGCTGGAGGGAAGAGCGGCGTCCCGGGATGCGCAGTGCGCGGCGACAGCTTTCCTTTGACCCCAAAGACATCCTGCCCTCCCTGTCGGGGAGCGATGACGTGATGCGGCTCTCCGCGGCGGCTGATTCTATTTCCTACTGGTGGGAAAAACTCTTCGGCGAGGGGGAAACATTGTTGTCGGCGGATGGGATGCAGGCGCAGCTGAGATACTTCCCTGTGCGTGAGCTTTTGCGCGTGGAGAAAGAGATGAGCGATGTGGATGCCGCCGTTCTGCTCATGGTGGCCATGCAGGCGCGCTCTGTGCCGGAGATCAGCGTTGCGAAGGCGAGGCCGTGGTTGCAAACCTTTGCGGATCGTTGGGGAGCGTCGTTGCATGTCGAGAAGCGCGAGGACTACGAAGCAAGATTCCCGGAGCTCGGTCAATGCGGCGTGCTCGTGCGGGATCCCGCTGCCACTCCCCAGACCATTCGTTGCGCTGCCATTCACGGGGTACGGCTCATCACAGCTCCCGTGCTGGCTAACGCGCGCATTGAGTTCCTCTACCACATGGAGCAGCGCGTTCGCATCACACCGAAAAACGCTCCTTTCCGGTGAAAGCGGCTCGTTCCGGGGAGAGCGTGTATGTAGGGTTGTAAATATTGGATCTGTGCCGTACTTCGTAACCCTCAGAAGTCGTATCGAAGACCTGCAGCTAGATTCCGGGAAGTCATGCCACTGCGCAATTCCGTGCCGACGTTGAAGAAAATTGTGAAGTCGCTTGCGGCGGAGCCGGTGATGTTTAACGACGGGACGCAGGCGACGGTTTCAGGACGGACGCGGCGCGAGGTGCAACGGCATATGGCGGATAGGCGGGTGATTGCGGTTTTGGCGAAGATAAGGAAGCTTGCGGCGCGCGGGGTGTATTTGTATTCAGCGGAGAATGGGAGAGGGAGGGGAAGGGAAGCAAGGCGGGAATTGCGAGATTTGTTCTTGCAATCCACACTCCAAAATACAGCTTAGTGAAGGAACTTTGAGCTTTTTTATGCAATTTAGTGAAGGAAACTCGCCTCTGTTAGCATGGAAAACAAGTTCCCTCCGGCTAATCGGTATCGGAGAGCAACTCAGCGCGCTCTCTCGCAAAACCTGCCGCTCACTTCCCTTCCTCGCCCATATACGTCTGCCGACGTATCGCTCAGTCCGGGAACGAGTTCCCAGTTTCACCATTCCGCAATATCCCGTCCCTGGGCATCATCGAAGGAGCCGAGGAGAATACGGATGATATCGATGACCTGCCAGATAACGAAACCACCACCTGTCAGGATCTGCAAAATACCTGAAATGATTTTCCCTGTGTAAATACGGTGCAACCCACCGCAACACGAGCAAAACAACAAACAAGCTAATATCAACGTCACCGTGCGTGACCTGGGAGAAATTGTTTCGTCCATATTCATGGAAATGCTATACATCAATCTGCTTCTATCTGCAAGTTGAAAGTATTGTTTTATCGCATTATGCGCGTTGCAAATTAAACGCAACAGACCACAGGCACAAAAGGGTGCCAGTTGGTTCGTTGTAGGGTATATAATTTCGTCAATAAACAAAAGAGACCTCGATCCTGAACGCTTCGCCTCCCTTTCCCTATCCATCACCACGGATAATGGCTGCGAGTTCTCTGATTCCCACGCTATTTGCACTTCCTGCATAACCGATAACCCTCGAACCGTTCATTACTCTGCCCATCCTTACTGCGCCTCTGAACGCCGCCGCAATGAAAACGCCAACCGCTTCATCCGCCGCTTCTTCCCTAAAGACGCTGACTTCTCCCGTGTCTCTCAGAAAAATCTTTCCCTCATCGCTCTCTGCATGATCTCAACTTCTTCTCCTCTTGTTGCATTTATCCTTGCCATTCACAGCTGACGTTCAGAGAAGGTAATGTGCTTGCCTTTTGAGCCGATGGAGGTAGAATGAGTTTGGGTGCCTTGGTTCATAACTTGGTTATTGTTATTGACGGAATTAATATACCCTGCAACGAACCAACTGGCACCTTTTTTGTGCCTGCGTCGTGTTGCATTTAATTTTGCAATGCACATTGCCGTGATGCGGGATTGGGACTTCTTGACAGTGTGGGAAGTACTTGTTAAAATAACGGGGTATGAAGCGACTTGCAGAAAAAACAGCTGTAGTGACGGGAGCCGGGCGTGGTATTGGATACGCCATAGCTGAGCGATTTGCGAACGAGGGTGCCAGAGTCATTCTCATTTCACGTAACCCTGCTTCCTGTACGGCGGCGGCGGAGAAAATCAACGCCGAGGTTCCGGGGAGCTGTAAGGCGTTCCCCTGCGATGTGGCAGATGCCGGAGCGGTGGAAAACTGTGTGAAGGAGATTTTGGCGGAGTATCCGGCCATTGACATTCTCGTCAATAACGCCGGCATCACCCGCGACGGTTTGCTGATGCGCATGAAGGAGGAGGATTGGGACGCCGTGCTGGCGACCAATCTCAAGAGCGCGTTTCTCTTTACCAAAGCCCTGCAGCGCACGCTTATGAAGAGCCCGGCGCCGCGCGTCATCAACATGAGCTCGATCGTTGGCATCTGCGGAAACGCCGGGCAGGCGAATTACGCGGCGTCCAAGGCGGGTGTCATCGGTTTTACTAAATCCCTGGCGCAGGAGCTTGCGGGGCGAAAGGTGACCTGCAATGCGATTGCTCCTGGCTTTATCGGCACGGAGATGACAGACGCTATTCCGGAGAAGGCGCGCGAGGCGTTGTTGGCACGCATTCCGCTGGGAGAGATGGGAAAACCGGAGGATATCGCCAACTGCGCACTCTTCCTGGCGTCGGATGAAGCTCGCTACATCACGGGGCAGGTGATCGTGTGTGATGGAGGCATGTGCATGTAGGACAGACGAAGAGAAATCTCAGGCGGGAAGCGATGGGGCTGTTGAAGAAAGGCGTGGTGGTCGTGGCGCTTATGTTGAGCGCCTGTCAGTCGTACCATCCCGCTCAGCCTCCTTATCGCGGGTACAAAAGGGCTCCGTACACGGTGAAGGGAATGCGTTTTGTGCCCATGACCATTGAGCAGGCGTTGCACTACAATGCCGTCGGCGTCGCCTCGCACTACGAGGCGAACGGAGCTCACGGGGCCATCGGGGAACGTCTTTACCGGGGGGACTACTACGCAGCGCATCGTACTCTGCCCTTGCCCTGCCGGGCGAGAGTGACGAATCTTTCCAACGGCAGGAGCTGTGAGGTGCGCGTAGCTGACCGCGGACCATACATTGCCGGGCGAATCATTGACGTGAGTTCAGCGGTAGCCCACAAACTGGACTTCCACCGCCATGGGCTGACGCGTGTGCGGGTGGAAGTTTTGTCTGTGGGGGATGGAGCCTACAAGCGCACAAGGTAGGTCATCGGAATAATCAGAACTCCGGGACTGGGAGCTGTTGTTGAGCGTCCGCAGAGGAGCCGCCGCTGATGATATCACCGACATCTTTGAAGGTGATGAAGACAAAGAGAGCCAGGAGCAGGAAGATGAAGACGGAGAATATCCAGTTGAGGAATTGACCGCTCACCGGTTTGCGCCGGATGGCCTCGATGATGCCCAGAATCACATGACCTCCATCCACCACCGGCAAGGGGAGAATATTCAATATGGCTAAGTTGACATTCAGCACCACAGAGAACCAGAGAACCAGTCGCAGACCGGCGCCACCGCCATTTTCCATCATTTTGTAGAAGTAAGAAACGATGCCGACAGGTCCGGAAAGGTGTTCCACGGAGACGCTGCTGCCGGGAGAGCAGAGTTTTTCAAAGGTGTCCTTCATCCAGCGCGCACTCATATTCACTTGCTCCTGCGGGGATGGGTATTCCATGCGGATGGAACTGAGGGGATTTGCCCAAAGCAGCCCCAGGATGGGCTCGGCTCCGGGGAGGCCCTTCCAATTAGCGGGGATCTCGGGTGTGAGGGAGACCTCAGCTGCCGGGTCGGTCAGGGAGAGCCGCAGAGGCTTGCCTTCTGCGGAGGCGAGCTGCAGGGGCAGGGGAGAGTAAATCGGCGTGCCGTTCAGATGGGTGATGTGCTGCCCTGAGCGAATACCTGCCTTTGCGGCGGGGGAGTCGGGAATGACCTCCCCAACCGCAACGGACAGGGCGGGCATAACGCCGATGCGACGCATGGCGGAACGCTGCCACCATTGGGTATCAGCCTGGGTGTAGCCGCAGTTCAGTTTGAGGGGTTCGGCGTTACCCGGTCGCCGCACGGTGAGCTCGATGGTGGGACGCTCGCTCAGGGCGATGAGTTCGCGCACGCCCTCCATGCCGGAGGACCATTTGGTGGCGATTTTTCCATCCACGGCGAGAATCTCATCACCGGGAAGCACCCCGGCGACCGCCGCCGGGGAATCAGGCTGCACGTAACCCACACGGGTGCCCGGCAGCTCAGTCACGGGTTTGCCGATGCCCCAGACCACCATAGCAAAGATATACGCCAGCAGCAGGGAAAAGAAGGGACCCGCCGCAGCGATGATCACCTTATCAAGTGGTTTGAGGGGCTTGAGATTCCCGGGGATGTCGGCTTTGCCTTCGATGCCTTCCATGCTTTCCAGCTGGGGAAGGGAGACAAAGCCACCGGCCGGGATCCAACCGATACCCCAGAGCACACCGTTGATTTTCTTCTTCCAGATGGGGCGTCCGAACCAGATTTGAAAGCGGTCGATGTAGGCTCCGCGCCATTTCCCGGCAAGGAAATGCCCCAGTTCATGGAAGAAAATCATGAAATTGAACAGGAGCACTACCAGGATGATGATACCCACTGTGCGCAGAACTTCCATCATAACTCAAGGTTGCATTAATTTGACACGCGGCGTCTCGCGTAGCGTTTTTTAGCAGATCGTGCAGTCAGGCGACGGTTGCGAGGCGTTGCAGAGCGTTTGTTGCGCGCCAACGCCGAAGAATACCTGGTATGTTTGGCGGTGCGGCGCACCGTGCGTGCTCTTTCGGTGGGCAGACTCGCCACGACGCTTGAAGGGATGACGACGCTGCGCATATCCTGCTGCTTCTCTGCTTTGAGGTAGGCAGCCTGCGAACAGGTTTCGATAGCGACCGGCATGCCCCGGTACACTCGAGGGTAGAGATCCAGCACATCGGCGCTGCGCATGCGAATGCAGCCATAGGAGGCCGGGCGACCGATCAGGCGTTCTTCCGGGGTGCCGTGGATGTAGATCCGGCGACGATGGGAATTGCGGTTGGAGGGTTCCAGCCCGGCGAGCTGAATTACGCGGGTGACGATGGGATCGCGGCCTGAATTGGCTGAGACCACCTCCCCAGTGGGACGGCATCCCTTGAACACCATACCGCTGGGTTGTCCCTCGCCCACTTTGGCGGAGACGGCATGAATCCCAAGCGGGGTGCAGTGACTACCATTGCTGCTCCCCATACCGAACTTGGACGAGGAGATGCGGTAATCCTTGACTTTTTTGCCCTTGCGAATAACGGTGAGCTTTTGGTCGCGCAAGGTGATAGCGACCCCATCGCGCACAACGGCGCGAGGCGGAGCGTCTTTCCCCATGTGGCGGCAACTAACGAGGGAAAACAGACAGATAACGAGGCATAGTAGCGTCTTATTGCGATTGAACATATAGCGAATATATGGGTTAACCGTTTGTTGATACAGCGACAGAGGCGCGGCGGCGGCGCAGCATGCCTTGGATAATGCGCCGCGCAGAGCCGGCGCCCGTGTAGAAAAAGCCCAGGAAAGGGCTCATCAGGAGAAAATTGAGGATACCGATGGGATCCTTCGTGATCCCGTAGTACAGAGAGACACTCTCCACAGCGAGGAAGAAAAGGCCGAAGAGCAATTCCACCACCGGGACGATACCGGATTTAAGAGCTTTGTAGCCGCTGGCACGCTGCTCCACCGCGAGCTTACCCTGGTCGGATTCGCCGAACTTCGGCGTGCGCTCAAAGACGGCGGAGCGTGAGAAGATGCCTTCCAGCACGGCTTTAGCATTGTTCACCGCCATGCCGACACCGAGAGCAAGCAGCGGGATGAGCAGGGGGAAAACCATCCACCAGCGTCTGGGTCGCACAATGAGTTCCGCCGCCACATAAAACATGCACACCGTCACCGTGGCAAGGAAAAACAGGGTGAAGGTAACCAGGATCATACGAGGCGATTGCCATCCCCATTCCCCAGTCGGTCTCACAAATCCGGTGCAGATGGGCATCACGAGCACGCAGAGCAGGATAAGTCCCAGGTAAGAGAAGTTGCAGGTAAGGTGGGTGAACGCTTCCAACTTAGCCTTCAGCGGGATATTCGCGCGCAGGATGGTGCCCAGCATCTTGCGGCAGACCTGGATACACCCCTTGGTCCAGCGGTGCTGTTGGGTTTTGAAACCGTCGATGTCCTCCGGCAGCTCAGCAGGAGTGACGTAATCATTCAGGTACACAAAACGCCAGCCGCGGATTTGCGCGCGGTAGGAGAGATCCATGTCCTCGGTGATGGTATCATGCTGCCAGCCGCCTGAATCGGCGATGGCGGATTTGCGCCAGACGCCGGCCGTGCCGTTGAAAGTGAAGAAGCGTCCCGAACGGTTGCGAACAGTTTGTTCCAGCGCGAAATGACCGTCCAGGAAAATACTCTGGAGGCGTGTGAGCAGGTTATGGCGACGGTTGATGTGTCCCCAGCGCGTCTGCACCAACGCTATTCTTTCATCGGTAAAATAAGGCATCACCACTCGCAGCAGATCCGGCTCCGGGCGGAAATCCGCATCCAGAATCAGCAGGAATTCCCCGCGTGCCGTTTTATCTGCGGCCTCAAGCGCTCCGGCTTTGAAGCCCGTACGGTCCTTGCGGTGCAGGTATTTGATATCGAATCCCTGTTCGGCGTAAAATCTCACCTGTTGTCGGCAGATATCGCAGGTGTCGTCCGTGCTGTCATCCAGCACCTGAATTTCCAGCTTGTCCTTCGGATAATCCAGCTGGGTCACCTTGCGCAAAAGCCCCTCGACCACGTAACGCTCGTTAAACATCGGCAGCTGCACTGTGACGACAGGCAGCTCTTCCCACTGTCCCTTCGGCTGCGGAATGTCCCTGCGGTGCACCAGGTAGAGCACGACCATCATGAGCCGGTGCAGACCATACCCCGACATGCAGATCAGCACGCCGAAGTATGCCAACAACCAGATGATGTTGAACCAGATGCTTTCCATCTACAACTTCCGGGGAAATAGTTGTTTTGTACACTGACGCGCAAAAACAAACAACGTTTCCTTCTCAAGGGAAACGGAGAGTGGATTCGGACGTCTTTTTTGCGTCAGCTGTTAAGAATGGCTTGACGTGCGGTTATGTTACGGTAAACTTAAATATGAGTCAAGCACAAAACTGCATGTTTTGCGTAACGAAAGGAATCCCAGAGCTATGAAAATTGCAGAGCAGATAGTGGCGATTGCTGCCGTAGGTATGGTGTGGGGCAGCGCGGAAGAATCCGGGGACATCCCCGCTGCAGTGCCGGATGGGGTTGTAGCGGAGGGTGTTGCGAAAGGTGCGGACAGTGTTGCGGAGGAAGAGGTATCGCACGACGTGGGAGATGGAGAAGAGGCAGTGGATGGCACGCCAGATTATGGGGAACCAGAGGCCCAGCAGACACGCAAACCGGGCGAGGTGCCGGCTATGTTCAGGGATGATTCCATGCTTGATGGATCGCTGAGCAACCAGGAGTTGGGGATCAATGTATACACGGCCCCGTCCATCGCCGAGATATTCAACCAACTGGATGATTTGCCTGCGATACCTGAGGAACTGGTACTTCGAGCGCGTCCGGAAAAGCTTTCGACGGAGGCGGGGAGGCTGGCACTGGAGATGGGGTACCTGATGGCGGATGGGTTCATTGCCGTGCGCAGTGGGCACATGAACGACATCAAACCTATTGCACTGGAGTTGGTGAGGTATGGGAAAGCTCTGGGAGTAGGGGACAAGATGAACGCGCACTCCGCCAGTCTGCTGGAGAATGCGGAAAAAGGGCAGATCGCCGAGTTCAAGAAAAATTTGGCTTCGACGCAGGGGGATGTAAATGCAGAATTTGCGGCACTGAGGGATCCGGATTTAGCTCACCTGATTGCTCTTGGTGGGTGGGTGCGTGCGCTGGAAGCAGCAACGGCGGCCATTGCGTCGAAATTTGACGCACAACGGGCGGCGATCGTTTTCTATCCGGATGGACCGGCGTATTTCAGCGAGATACTCGCGGGGCTTAATCCACAAACGGCTCAGAAGATGAATGTTGGGCATATGCGCAAGCTGTTGGACAAACTGACGGAGTTGATGACACTGCCGGATGGTGTCAAGCCGACACCGGGTCAGGTAGAGGCCCTGCGGGAGATTATTCGGCAACTGGCGGCAGCGACTGCGCGCGGGCAATCTGAGACGTAAATTCAGATAGTTGCGATTTGGAGAAAGTTGGGCGATCTGGCGCCCCTCTGCATTTCATTTCGTTTTCGCACAATTGTTTTGAAGATTGGACTTGCCTTTTTGATGCTGGCAAGGTAGAGTAGAGAAGCGTCGACGCGCACGGAACGCAAGTGCCGGAGAGACAGCAGAGAATTTATGCTTACTGTTACCATCACCACCGCTTTCGGAAAAACTTTCACGCAAACGTTTGCCATGGAAGAGGGGATGCGTTGTCGAATCGGACGTGATGAGAGCTGCGAGGTATCTGTGCCGGAAGAGAGTTATTTATCTCGCGTGCATTGCATACTTTCGTACGAGAATGGGCAGTTGCTCATTCAGGACAACCAATCCAGCAATGGCGTTTTTCTGAATGGAGAGCGTATCGTGTCCGACTTTCTGCGCCTTGGTGAGCCGTACAGCCTCGGGAATGTCACGATGGTCGTAGGCGAGAGTGACGCTGCTGAAGAACCCTCGTCAATCAATACCGCTGGGGCCGGGGTCAATGATTCAACCCGGGCAGAAGATCTCAAGGGTTTTGGGGAAGAGGCGGCAGGAAGTGCGCTGCAAGAAAAAGAAAAGATCAACTCTACAGAAACTATGTCCGATCCGACTCCTCCTCCGAACTTCGGCACGCCGCCTGAGCAGCAATTTCCGGGATACCCGGCGCCACAAGCGTCGGCCTATGGGCAGCAGATGGTTCCCCCGGGTTACTCGGGCGTGCAGGGGGGGTATGGCGGGCAGCCCGCTGCACCGGGGTATCCCCAGGGATACGGCAATGTGGTTGCGCCTCCCGGATATGCTCAGGGGTACGGAGCGCCGCAAAGTTATCCGAATGCGCCGGTTTACCAGCAGCCATACTCGCCGTACGCACAGACGGGATACGGGGTTCCTTCGCAGCCGCAGGGGTATCCCATGGGTTACCCGCAGCCGCCTGTGTATCCGCAGGCCAATTACCCGGTGAATTATCCCCAGCAAGTGAATCCCGGTGCTCAGAATTATTCGATGAATTCGGCGTATCCTCAGGCTTACCCCGTCCCGCAGGCGCAGGGATACTCCTATCCCTCTGCCGCTGCACCACAGGCAGCACGTTACCAGGAGTCCGCCGCCCGGCAGCAATACAATCCCCAGCAGTATGTGCCGGGGAGTGTTGATGAGCCACAGGAGGAAATGATGCCCGGGGATTCGGAAGAAGGGCTTGAGCAGGCTGATGTAGAAGAGGAAGTGGATGAAATGAGCGTGGAGGAACAAATGGCTGACGAGTTGGAGGGAAGAGAAAGCACGTCCCTGGGGAAGAAGTGGGTGGATAAGGCTCGCAGCTCGCTGAGCAGCGGCAAGGAAACGTTGCGACGCTGGGCTACCGGACTGCTGCAGAGGCGTCGCACTGATGAAGAGGAAGAAATATGGGAGGAGGAACAACCGGATGCCGAACAGGAGGAGGAAGCAGAGACATGTGATACGGAATCTGCAGCGGAAGAGGAGGCGCCAGAGAGTGATTCTCCGGCAGAGGATGATGGTGCGCAGGCGGAGGATGAGGAGGCTCCCATCGCTGAATCCAGAGTTGAGGAGGAGCCTGCGGCAGAGCCAGAAGCAGCGCCGGAAACGGATAAAGAGGAACCCTGAATGATCTCTGGTGGGCGTTCGCGTGTTTCTTGCTGAAGCGAAGGCGTTTTGAGGGTACAGCGAGGACGCGAGAGAATCACTCGCAACTGCCGGGACGGCGCGTCGTCGGGCAGAGTGCGGAAATGTCGGCGTCGTCAGGCAGCCGCACGAGTTTGATTGAATTTGTCGTGCCTCGTGTGATACGCACGGCAGATTTCGGAAGGTGCAGGAGCTGCGCCAGGAAAGATTCTACGGCTTTATTGGCGCGATTTTCGCAGGCAGGTGCAGAGATTCGCAACCGCAGCACACGCCCGATTCCCGGGTAGTTCTCTTCCCAACACACCAGCTCGTTGCGGCGTGCCCCCGGCGTGACTTTAAGGGCCAAGTTCATGTTTCTTCGGTGTTCAGGGTAGCATCATTGCGCAACAGAGTTGCCGCCACAGGAAGGAGTTGTAATGTTTTACCACACGCGGCAGCATCTTTCTGCTTCGGCAGATCGCGGTTGAAATGGAAGCCTTCTGTCAGCAGGAAAGGCAGCAGGAGTATATGCTGCGCGCGCATACCGCACAAGACGTTGCGCGCGCTCGGTCTCGGGATTTGGAAATAAGCAAGGCAAATTTCGGTACCTGTTGGGAGAAGTTCTCTCAGGCGTCGGCAGAAGAGAGCTGGCTCCGGCGGGGGGTCCGTGGATTTGCTGCCATGCGCCACCACGAGCACACCTGTGTCATCGTGCAGCAAGGGACGGATGTGGTCTGCCGCGGCGTGGGCCAACCATGGTGAGGCTCCCAGCACGGGCTGGAAAAAGAGCCGAGGTCGATGTGGAGCACGGGAAAAGGCGGCCTCAAGGAAAGCCTCCATGCGTTCGCCGCTAGCGCGCCCGCTCTGCATAAGCATGGGGTACACGAGCACCGGCACCCCTTTCGGTGGGAGGGGCAGTGCGGTCGGGTCAGCTCCCAAATGGCAGCGAATCACGCGCCCAGGTACCATGAGCACGCCGGGTGGGTTCAGCTTCATGCCGTGCTCGTTGTAGCTGATGATGATATAGTGAGTGCGCCAGAGGCGGTGCAGCCTGTAGAGCAGGAAAGCTGCGGCAACGATGGTCAACTGGGCGATGGCAAAGTGGGCATAGATCAGCAGACGCAGATGTCGGGCATAGGAGGGATCCTGCGCGCCGGTCATCTTTTCTCCACAGACAATGGCTCCGACCAGAGCCAGGGCAAAAGCCACCCCGCAGACGATCAGCGCGCCCGAAACTCGGTGTCCCGTTATCTTTGCCATGGGCGTGTCCCGTTACTGCTCACACGCTGCTGTCGGTCTGAACAGTTTGCTGCACTTCCTTCACAAGGTTGTTGCGCTTATCAAGCATATAGACTATCGGCGCGGCGATGAAGATGGAGGAATAGGTGCCGACAAGAATGCCGAGTAGCATTGTGATGGAAAAGTCGCGCATAGCCGGCCCGCCCAGCGCGATGAGCGCCACCAGCACCGCCAGCGTCGAGAGAGAGGTGAGCAGCGTACGCGGTAATGTCGTGTTGACAGCCTCGTTGATGATGTCGCCAAGGTTATCCTTCGGGTCAGCATACCGCAGGGATTCACGAATACGGTCGAAGATAACGATTGTGTCGTTGATGGAGTATCCCGCCACAGTGAGGAAGGCGCCGATGTGGATAATGCTCAACTCCGTGCCCATCAGGATTACCAGGCCGATGATTGCCAGGACATCGTGCGCTATGGAGATGAGAGCGGCTACGGCAAAGCTCCATTCGAATCGCAGTGACAAGTAGATGGTGATGCCGAGCATACCGGCCAGCAGAGCCCAGCACGCCGTGCGGAAGAAGGTGGAGCCCAACGAGGCGCTCACGTCATCCACCGAAGGGAACGGCACGTTCTGCATGCCCGGAACTTTAGCCCGCAGGTTGGAATCAATAAGGGAGGCTTCGTTTTTGTCAGCGCAGCGGATCTTAATGTTGCGGTCCGTCCCTGCATTGAGGAATTGCTGCACAGTCGGGAGCTTGGAGAGCTTCATGCTCATTACCTCATTTTCCACCTGCTTGTAATCAACCTTAGATTCCTCCGGCAGCACGTAGGTCACTGTGGAGCCACCGGTGAAATCGATGCCCAGAGCCGCATCTTTTTTCACAAGTACGGCGTAGAGCAGCGAACCGATGATCACCACGAGCGAGGATCCCAGAGCCAATTTACGCCATTTCATGAAGTCAAAACGGCTCCCCTGGAAGGGGGCGCGACTGAAGGTAAAATCACGCAGGATCCCCATGTGTTCTGCGCAGAAAAAGAGCACGCGCGTCACGACGATGGCTCCGATGAGCGAGGTGATGATACCCACACTTGTGGTCACGGCGAAGCCCTTGATTGAACCGCTGGCGAGCCAGAAAAGAATGACAGCCGTAATGAGCGAGGTGATGTTGGAGTCCCAGATGGCGGAGAAGGCTTTGTCGTATGCCACGCGCAAGCTAACGAGGAAAGGACGTCCTGCCGCTCGCTCCTCGCGCATGCGTTCGTAGATCAGCACGTTTGCATCCACCGCCATACCCATCGTCAGAACGATACCTGCGATACCCGGCAGGGTGAGAACAAAGCCGAAGAGACTCATCAGCCCGATAAGAGTGAGGGCGTTGAGTGCCAGACCGACCATCGCTACGATACCGGCTACACGGTAGTACGCATAGCAGAAGATAAACACCGCAAGTAATCCCACGACGCCGGCAAAACTGCCCTGCTGCAGAGCGCTCTGACCGAGCTGGGCCGAGACATCCTTGCGCCCCTCCACCTTCAGGTCACTGGAGAGGGGGTTGGCGAGAGCTTTGGAGATATCCTCCGGCTCGCCCTTGCCCATGAGACCGGAGATTTCAAATTCCTTGTGCAGGGTGGCTTGTACGGTGGGGGCACACTTGACTTGTCCATTCAGTACCACGGCAAGTCGGTCGCGACCTTTCTGCATCTTTCCAGTAAGACGTCCCATGCGACCTGCGCCCGTGCGGTTGAGAACCACGGAGACGCATCCACGGCGGGCATAGTTCGGACTGGCTGAGGAGACCTCCTTACCGGTGATATAGACATCCTGCTGCATGGCGGCATGGGGCTTTTGCAGCACAAAATAGCGGATGATCTGATCACCGTTTTCATCCAACAGGGGTTCTCCGGTCTCGTCATTGATTTGCGGAGAAGGCAACAACTGATAGTTGTTCAGTCCCATCTTGCCGGGGATGATGAGTCGGGGTGGATTGACGGAATTATCTCCTGCTTTTTGGGCGGCGATGTAATGGGCCCGTTGCCGCTGGTACGCTTCAAAATCCACGAAAGGCTTGCCGGTAGCAGGATTAACACTCGCCATCTGGGCAATGAGACGCTCGCTGTCCGGATGTACCGCCAGCAGTTCCAGCTTGGCCATGCGGGTGAGCATGCTCACCATAGCCTCGATTTTTTCCTTGTTGCGCTGCTCGTCCTTGGCATCCTGCTGGGGAATTTGGATGAGGATCTTGTTGTTAGTGTGGATGATCTGAACTTCGCTCGTGCCGGTGGAATTCAGTCGCTCCTCGAGGATATTGCAGGCCTGCTGCATATCCTCCTCTGAGGGCGGTGTTTTGGCGCCGGTCTGATCATCCAGCTTCGGCTGCACTTCAAGCGTGAGTTCCACGCCGCCACGGATATCAATGCCATAGTGCAACCCGTTGGCAAACAGGGAGAGAATGGAGAAACTCGTAAGTCCAATGATGAAACACAGCCCAGCGTTGCGTTTCATCTTGTCATTTTCTGCTGCCAGGTACCAGAAAAACAAAACAACGAGCAGCAGACCCGTCGTAAAATAAAAAAGAGGAGATTGCGTGAGGCTTGCTAAAAAGGAAGGCATAGCGATGTGCTGTAATTTTCGGCGCGCCCATTCTGCCAGTTTTGCGTGTGGGCGTCAAGCTCGCAATGCGGCTGTTTGCAGGTTTGATTTGCCTGCTGCGGAGATGAATTGCACCTGAATTCAGCTCGGCTACCTATTCTCGTCGGGGGAAAAAAGACAGAATCTTTGTCATTTTGTGGAAAAATTCGATAGACTCTCCTCAAAATTGGTGTACCATATACAGACAGCGCGCGCGGCAATGCGCGCGTGCGACAGTTTCTTCTTAGGAGATCACACAATGAGCCGGTATATTAAGAGCAAAATAAAGGCGGAGGTTCTGGGAGCGGTAGCTCTGGCTGCCCTTGTGTCCTGCAGCGGGATGAGCAATGCCGCGCCGGATTACAATCAGATCGGCAAGCAATTCTCTGAGGTGCTGCAGTATTCGCATTTTTCTCGTGTGAGATTTTCCACGGCCATGTATGCCAAATTCCTGGATTGCTACCTGCAGTCTCTGGATCCGCAGCATTTGTACTTCACGCAGGAGGATGTAGAAATACTGCGCAGGAAATACGCTGATTGTTTCGGGGATTATTTGCTGGCCAACGAAACCACGCGACTGGCGCAAGAACTCTACGGGGCGTATTCGGAGAGAGTGATCAAGCATTTGGATCAGGCTGTGGCTCTGCTGCAGGGGTATGAGAAAAATCCGCCGACTTTTCAAAGTGAGCGTAGCATTCCCCGCACTCGTCGCAAATTGCCTCGTGCTGCGAATGATGCCGAGCTAGATCGTGTGTGGCGCGACCAGGTGGAGGACATGTTGCTTACCGAGATCTGTCGCCGCGAGAATTTAGCGCGTTTGGCGGCTGAGAAGGGGAAGCCCGACCCTAACGCCAAGGAGGCTTCTCCCGTCGCAAAGATTCTGGCGCGTCTCAAACGTGTGCGCATGGAAGTACAGGAGGCCGATTTAGAAGATATGGTATCGTATCTGCTCAACGCCGTTGCGCACGTGTATGACCCCCACAGCGATTTTATGGGAGCGCGAGAGGAAAAGCAGTTCAAGGATATGATCAAGGCCTCGCTTGTGGGTATCGGTGCCCAGCTGAAAGAGGACGACGATGGATCCACGCGCATTGAAGGTATTGTGAAAGGCGGCCCGGCAGACAGGAATGGGCAGCTTAAACTCGGCGACCACATCGTCGCAGTAGATACAAAAGGGGACGGACACTGGACGGATATCCTCTACATGAGCATTGACAAGGTAGTCAATCTCATCCGTGGGCAGAAATCTGTGCCGGTGAAGCTGCGAGTGCAGAGCGCGGAGAGCGGCGACGAACGCGTCGTTACGATCGTTCGGGATGAGGTACCCATGGCAGAGTCCTTGGCCAGCGCCCGCATTATTGACCTCCATGAGGATGGTCCGAATGGGGAGAAGCGCAGCTATCGCCTCGGCGTGCTGACGCTTCCTTCCTTTTATGTGGACATGGATGCAGGTAATGTGCAATGTGCAACGGATGTGCGCAAGTTGCTTACGCGCATGAATCAGGAGAAAGTGCAGGGGCTTGTGGTTGATCTCCGTACCAATGGCGGTGGCTCCCTGGAAGAGGTGCGCAAGATGGTGGGATTTTTTGCGGGATACGGGCCGGTAGTGCAGGTGAAAGATGCTCGCGGGCAAGTGGAGAAACTTACGGCGAGCCAGCTACCGCTCTTCCGCGGTGAGATGGTTGTACTCACCAGCAAGGGGAGCGCTTCCGCTTCTGAGATTTTTGCCGGAGCCATGAAGGATTACGGTCGTGCTGTGATTGCGGGTGATTCAACTACTTTCGGCAAAGGAACTGTGCAGGTGCCGCGTAATCTGGGCGACTTCATGCCTCTCTCTCTCTCGTGGGAGGATTGCGGGCTTATCAAGGTTACCGTGCAAAAGTTCTATCGCATCAATGGAGCTTCTACGCAACTAAAGGGAGTGAGCAGTGACATAGAATTACCTACGGTGACGTCTTCCCTTCAAATCGGGGAGGCGGAGATGGATCACGCAATGCCCTACGATGCCATTGCTCCTGCCGGGGGATATGTGCAGAGTCCGCGCATCGGGTCCATGCTTTCCGAACTTCGGAAACTCAGCGCCGAGCGTGTGGCGAAGGATCGCGACCTGCAGAACAATGTATGGTACGCTGACTACCGAAAACGCCTGCAAAAAGAGAATTCCATCTCTCTGAACAAGCAGACTCGCCAGGCGCAGATCAATGAGCTGCGCAATTTCAAAAAACAGAGTGATGAAGACAGAAAGAAGCGGTACGAAATTATGAGTAAGGAAGATGAAAAGAATATGGCTGTCTATCGCCTGAATCTTGAGGATGTGCACGCTGCCGAGCTTCCCCGTTTTAGCGAGAAAGATGAAGAAAGCTTCATGCGAGAGGCAAAGGATCCGGAGGATGACCTTGAGGAGTCGCTGGATTACCCGTCCGGACTTGACCCGGTGCTTCGCGAGGCCCTTTATATTGTGCGCGATATGGTAAATTTGCGTTGAGCAATAGGGGTCACATGGAAACCCAGCAGACCACACGCAGCGTGATCTCGATGTGTCCGGAGGACTCATCTGCAGAGAAGCATCAGACTCTGCGTGAGAGCCTGCCGCAGGAAGAGATGCCGCGCGAGAAGTTGCGGCGCTTCGGTCGCGACAGTCTCACGAATGAGGAACTCATAGCAATCTTTTTGCGCACGGGGGTGCGGGGTTGTAATGTGATGGAGCTTGCACACAGCATGCTGGAAAGAGTGGATTTTTCCCTCGGGAAGTTGGTGGATATGGAGGTGAGCGAGATATGCCAGCTTGTCAAGGGGATTGGTTTGGCAAAGGCTTGCACGTTGGCGGCTGTTTTTGAGCTTGGAAAACGTGCGGCCAGGGCATCGCTGAAGCGACCGGAGCTGTCGCGTCCGGACCTCGTGTACGAGTACATGATTGAGATATTGCGTTCGGAGAAACAGGAACATGTTTTCGCACTGAATCTCAACCATCGTAATGAGTTGATTAAGACAACGGATGTCGGAATCGGGACCTCGACGCGTGTGGTGATTCATCCGCGGGATGTTTTCCGGGATGCGATTAATTACGGAGCGAGTCGTATCGTGCTGGTGCATAATCATCCCAGCGGCAGCCCGGAACCCAGTTCGTATGATGAGGAACTGACGGCAGGCATCGCGAAAGCCGGGGAGGCCCTTCGCATCCCGCTGGTGGACCATATCATCATCGGATATGGCGGAGAAGAGGTCGGGTCCAACTACTACAGTTTCCGCCTCAAGGGGAAGCTTTGAGCGGCGTGTATATCATGCAGGATTATCACACACATGTGCCGGGAACACACGGTGGTTACCTCTGTTCTGTCACGAGGGCTGATTGGGAGCGCGTGGCGCGGGCGGAGGGGATGGAGCCCTGCTTCGGGGTCCATCCGTGGTACGTGGAGGGGGAGGATCCCACTGTGATTGCTTTTGAGTTGGATGAATGGCTTTCCCGCTACCCGAAAGCCGGGGTGGGAGAGACCGGACTGGATGCCACCGCTGCGCACGTCGGCACACTCTCTCTGCAGCGAGTGTTCCTTCAGGTGCATCTGGGGGCGGCGTTCCGACACGAGCGCATGGCGCATCTGCACGGCGCGCACGCCTGGACGGAACTGCTGGATATTCTTCAGCAGCGGGCGCGCAATGGCACCCTGCCGAAGGTGCTGCTGCATGCATGGAACGGGCCGCACGAACTCGCGCGCTCCTTTCTCGAACTCGGCGCAATCTTTTCCGTTGGCATGAGGGAACTGACGCATCCGAAAGCGCGGGAACGCTACGCCCGCATCCCCATCGACAGACTCTTCCCCGAGACAGACGATCATCCCGAAAATTGGGAGCGTACACTGGCTTTGCTGGCTGTCATCCGCGCTGACTTCAGCAGGGAGTAACGGCAATTAAGGTGTGGCCCCTCGCCGGTTTTCCTCCTCCGGGTGATCTCCCGTGTAGGGTTGTGGGGTGGGGGAAGTGAGGTCCAACGCGGGGTTGTACCACGGTGTGCGCAGGTCAAAGAAACCGAGCAGGGTGTGGAAGATGTGCTCCTGGGCAATGAGCATGGTGGTGTGGCTTCGCAGCGTACGAAGGGCTTCTGCAAAATGCGAGTTCATGGCCTCCAGCTCCGGGGAGAAGAGGATGAAAGCTCCCACGTAGCAACCGGTGGTGCTCAGGTAGCTGCGACTGCTTTCTCCCAGCGCAGCGCGCCCCCAGATGCCATCGTGCCCCAGATACTCGCCGTGATCACTGATGTAAAGGTAGAGCCAGGGACGACCGTGCAAGAGGGATGTGACGCGCCGCACGAATTCATCCGTGTAGTGCACGGTGTTGTCATAAGCGTTGTTCACTTCGGTGGCGTGGGAAGAAGGTGTCTCAAAACTCGTCCCCGCAGGTTGGAAGGGAGGGTTGTCGTGGTCGTAGTGGTAGAAGGGTGTGTGACTCCCCTCGTTGTTGATGAAAAGGATAGTATTTTGACTTTTGGGCAGGGATCGCAGAACGCTTGCCATCTGGGGTACAGAGGTCCAGGGACTCCCGGGGGCGTGGAGCTTTTGCTCAGCACATCGAGTAAGCAGACGAACCACGAGATCGTACTTCAAATGCGTGGCATTGCGTTTGCCGAAGAAGGCAAAAACGCGAAACCCGTGGGCGGCGAAGAGATCCAGAACCGATCCTGTGTGCGGCTGCAGCTCCGGATTTTTTTCGTAGATATCGCGTCGCGCATCGGTCAGGATAGCGATTTGCGCCTGGCAAGTGTCGCAGGCGGCAGAGACGCAGTGTGGAAAATTAATCAGGTTCGGGTACCGGCGCAACCAGGGAGTGGTGTCTCGCTCGTATCCATTCACACTCATGCGGTCCGCCCGTACGCTTTCTCCGATGTGCACGACGAGTACAACGCCTTCTCCGCCGTGCAGAGAACAGAGAGAGGAGGGCTGTTCCGCCGGGGAATGCAGGCTTTCCACCTGGCGTATAGTTGCCTGGTTGTGGAAGATAGCCTCAGTGCAGGCCTGGGTGAGCGAATAGGTTTCAAAACAGGGCCAGAAGTGGCGAGCATGGCGTTGTGAGGGAGGGATTGCCAATCCTACCGACACAGCTAACAGCATAAAAACAAGACCCGTGTTGAGAAGAGAAAGGCGGCTCTTGCAATGCTTCATCACCCACGCCAGCAGCCAGCAGAGAGCAGCGCCGCCGAGGAGCGAACTCAGCGCGATCACCAGATTGGTCTTGCAGAGATAGCCGGAGATTTCCTCCTGCGATGCCTCCAGGGTTTCGGCAATGACGAGAGAGTTGATGCGAGAGCCATATTGGGTGTAGCCGGCAATCTGTGCGAGCTCCAGAGAAAAGAAAATCCACCAGAAAAGCAGGGAAAAGGAACGCAGGAGGGCCCACAACAGGCAGAAGGAGCCGGCGGTAAGCAGAACGAGAAGGGGCAGGGCGCTTATCTCGTGCATCGGCAGCATAGTACAGCTCTCCGCGCACAAGACGCTCACCAGGGTGATGCCCCACAATATCCCCGCATTCGGCAGGCATGGAAGTCCTCTCTTTCGCGCTATCAGGAGTCCAATGGTCAGGAGCAGTGCACACCCTGCCGCCAGAGCGATGAGCGGAAGCGTCGGCACCATCCCCTCCCCGTGCGGCGGGATGTCCCGTATCCATGAAGTGCCGAGGCGTATCGCGATCAGCGCCGCTGCCGCCAGCGCGATGAGCAGCACGAAACAGAGACGCGACCGGAGGAAACTGAACATCGGAAGATAATCAGGGACACAGAGAAAATAACAGCTTAACCCTGCCGCTCACAGTGTTTCCCTTTCTCGCGACACGAGCCGTCGCAATTCCCGTCGCACTCATCGGAGCAGTGCCCTCCGCAGGAGCAGGCGCTCACTTGCTGAGTGAGAGCTTTTTCCACTTCCTCCGCCGGGGGAACCTCTCCTTTCTCGATGGCCAGGCAGAGGTATTGATTCACGGCTCGCAGCATGGAGTCGAGCTCCTCTCGCGCCTCCAGGAATCCCTTGCAGAGAGGATTGTTGATCACATCGCGGCGAAGTTCATCAAATTGGGAAAACTCCTGCTCCGAGGGTTTTATGCCGGCTTCACTTTTGGTGCGCAATTTTTCACCGAAATCGCTCACTTTGCGGAAGAGCTCGGTAGCAGTGGGATTCTGGTAGAAGAGACCAATGCGGGCCTTTGCAGACACAACGCGTTGGTGGCTGATAAATTTTGCTGCGAGAGATGCGGTAGATTCTGCAAGCTCAGGGGGTAAAAGAGGAGTTGCCATGTCGGCACGTACTCTACCACGAATTGTGAAAAATGCAAGCATCGCGCGCGTCTTTCTGCGATGCCGTTTTTTCTTGCTTACACAGCGCTTATATGGTAGGAGAGAGGTACCATGAGGCTGCATCAATTTTTACTATTTGCCCTGATGGGCATGATCGGCTGTTTGCAGGCAGCAGAAAAGCCCAACATCATCATGATCCTCGTGGATGACATGGGGTGGGGCGATCTGAGCTTTAATCAGGCGTCGGGAACGAAGATAAAGGCGCCGACTATCATGACTCCGCAGCTCAGGAAACTGGCAGACGAGGGGGTACAGCTCACGCGCCACTACACGAGTGCGCCCGTGTGCGCTCCTGCGCGGGCATCCCTGTTCGGCGGGGTGCATCAGGGTCATGCGGAGGTGATTCGGAACAATAGTTTTGATGCCGCTCTCGAGAATAGTCACACTCTTGCCAGTGTGCTCAAGAAGGCCGGTTACACTACGGCGCTCATTGGCAAATGGGGCATTGGAGGAGGCGCAGAAAGCGGCGGCACTCCCGAAACTTCCGGCGCCTGGCCTACGGCCCGTGGTTTTGATTACTTTTTCGGGTACAACAATCACATTGCCGGTCATCGTCACTACCCGAAGGAGGATCCCGCCGTCGATCCCGATACGCATGTGAATGCTATCTGGGACGGCAATGAAGTGATCACCGACAAATTGGATAATTGCTACAGCACAGACCTCTTCACGGCGCGTGCCAAGAAGTGGATTGTGGACACGCATAATGCCGCGCCGGATAAGCCGTTCTTTCTGGCCCTCACTCTCATCGCTCCGCATGCGCGTCTGGCAGTTCCCTCTGTTCCGTACCCCGCGAAGGGAGGGCTGAAGGGCGGTGTGCAGTGGGTAGGAGAACCCGGGCACATGATCAACACCGCCAGGGGTGAATGGGACAGCTTCATCAATCCTGAGTACCGTGAAGCGTGGACCGATTACGCGAAGCGCCGCTACGCTGAACCGGCTGATCGCAAAAAGAAGCAGGACATCCTGGGGAGAAAGCTCCTGTCCGCTCGTCGCCACGCCACCATGGTCACTCGCATTGACGACGCCGTGGGGGATATCATGCAGCTGGTTCGAGATCTCAAACTCGAACAGAATACATTCCTTGTCTTCCTCAGCGACAACGGTCCCCACGATGAGGGGGGATCCGTGCGCGCCACAGCGAATCACCCCGCGCCTGCGCAGGATCCATCTTTTTTCCGCAGTTACGGACCGCTGGATGGGATCAAGCGCGACGCCCTGGAAGGAGGGCTGCGCGTGCCTGCCCTGGTGTGGGCTCCCGGTCTGGTAAAAAAAGGAGCTGTGGTTACGCGTCCCGGGCAGTTTCACGACTGGATGGCAACATTTGCTGATCTGGCGGGGGTTCCCGTGCCGATGCGCTGCGATGGCGTCTCGCTCATGCCCACCCTGCGGGGAGAAGGAAGTAAGCAACGGGAAGGTGTAGTGTATTCTGAGTATTCTTATGGTGGGAAGGTGCCGAAGTATCCGGATTTCGCAAAAAATAAGATCGACCGCCTGCGCGGTGAGCAGCAGGTCATTTTCTTTGCCGACCCCGAGAGCAAGGAGGGGGCTCCACGGTGGCTGAAAGCCATCCGCACCGGCATGAAGACAGGAGAAGAGGATTTCGAAATCTATGATGTCCTCACTGATACGCACGAGGAGAAAAATATAGCGAGTCGCTATGCTTCTCTGCAGCCCCAACTTAAGAAGAGCGTACTCTGGAATCGGCGAGCCTACGATTATGTTCGCAACCCGAATGCCGGACCCCGCAAAAATCCGTGCAATGGTCGACGCCCCTACGATTCACTGCTCGTGCCCCCCAACAGCCCTGCCGGTAAGACGAAGTCCGGTCTGGTGATGCGCACTGTGAAAGCGGATTGTCCGTGGGTGCCGGCGTTTGATACTGTGCCCGGCGCTGCCGAGGCGAAGTCCGTTGTGGTGGGGAGTCCGAATGAGGAGGAGCTGCCGGCCGGCAGCGTGACGGAGTTCAAAGGGTACATCAATGTGCCGCAGGAGCGCAAGGATTGGCATTTCTTCCTGACCCTCAGCGATGTGCCGGGCACCAAAGCCTACGTCAAAATGCACAACTTTCAGCTCATTGACGCAGATATGAACTACAAGCCCGGCGCTACGGCAGGCGTTTCCTCCGCGGCAAACACAGTGGAACGCCTCGAGGGGAAAACCGGGGAAAAGGGGATTCCCCTGGAGAAAGGGTTGCATGAGGTGACGATCACTGTTGTGCAGGGAGGGGCTGCGCCCGGCAAGATGAAGCTCGAATGGGAGATGCCCGCCGGGCAGAATTCCGGTCGCGAGGAGATCCCTGCAGCGAGCTTTTGTCACGCCGTCGAAGGCAGCAGCGATTAAATGCAATTGAGGATAGCCTGCGTGATTTGCTCGACCGGCACCAGACGTCCCTTGCCGGTGGTTCCGCACGCCAGAGTTCCCTCTTCCGCAGGGCCGATAACGCTGTGCCCGCGCGATAGGAGGATGCTTACATTTTCCTGCGTGGCCTTGTGCTCCCACATCTGCGTGTTCATAGCGGGGAAAAAGAGCACTTTGGCGCGCGTGGCCAGATAGAGACTTGTAAGAGCATTGGGCGCCAGTCCCCGGGCCATGCAGGCCATGGTGTTTGCACTTGCCGGAACGATGGCCAGCACGTCTGCCTTCTGTGCCAGCATGATGTGCATCGGCATCCAGTCCGTCATTTCATCATCCAGGTTGCAGATGACAGGGTTGCGCGACAGTGTATGCAGCGTCAGAGGAGTTACGAAATTCAACGCCGCCGGGGTGCAGACGCAGTGCACCTCATGTCCGGCTTTCACCAGGGAAGAGGCAACATCAGCCGCCTTGTAAGCGGCGATGGAGCCACAGATTCCCAGAACGACAAAGGCCATGGCCGGAAGGAAAAATCAGAGACGAGAGGGGTCGAACTCAACGATCATATTGATTTCGACAGCTACGCCGAGGGGCAGACTCGCTACGCCGACAGCCGAGCGAGAGTGAGCTGCTTCCGGTCCGAAAAGTTCCACCAGGAGATCCGACGCTCCGTTGAGCACTTTCGCCTGGTCTGTAAATTCCGGGACGCAATTCACAAAGCCGTTTACCGCGACGATGCGGGTGATGGGCTCAAAGCTGCCGAGTTCAGCCCGGATGACGGCGAGACGATTCAGGATAGCAGCTGCGGCAGCCTTCTGTCCTTCCTCCACAGTGAGATCGCGCCCAAGCTTGCCGTAGAATGCTCCTTCCCCGTCCACCGAGATGCCGCCAGAGAGATGCAGCAGGTTGCCTGTGCGAATGCATTGCACATAGGATCCCACCGGCTGCGGAGGTTGGGGAAGCTGCAGCCCCTTTTCTTCAAGAACACGCGCGTTGAATTGCATGCCTTCATGCTACTCTCGCCCGTTAAAATGTCAAGATCGTAATGTGCCGTGACTTGCCAAATCTGCAGGGGTGTGGTAGGATGGAGGCATGGGAAAAAGCTGTGTGATTGCGGTACTTACGTTGGTGATGGCGTCCATGAGTTCGTGTTCGTGGGTGCGGTCGCATCTTGCGCCGCAACGAAAGGGAGCGGAGTTGGTTGAGACTGTGCGATTGACGCATAAGAGAGCGGTTGATGCTGAAGCAAATGGGAATTCTGATGCTTCTCCGGATAGTGAGCAGGCTGCAAATAGCATCGTGCCGACGGATGCTCAGAGGGAGGAAGCGCGAAAGTTGATAGCAGAAATGCATGAGGAGAATGCGGTGCGTTCTGAAGACGAAGTTCCGAATGTACAGAATTCGTTAGTTCTTCCTCTTGGCAAGACGCGCATGCTGGAACGCAGCGGCGGGGAGGGGACTGCGGAGGAGAACAGCAGATCACTGCCGGATCCTGCGGAACAGCGTGGATTACGTTCCCCGGGATTGCCGAAGGTTTTGCCCATGGACATAGACGGAAAATTGTACAATAGTTGAGGCTCCTCCTTATCACGATGGAAAAAGTACCCCGACACTTTGTGCCTCAGCCTTTCGCATACCACGAGGAGGTGGAGCTTCGCATTGATGCCTTATCCAACGAGGGTGAGGGAGTGGGACGCATTGATGGGCGGGTGGTGTTTGTGCCTTTCACACTGCCGGGGGAACGTGTACGCGCGCGCATCTACCGCAATGATAGAAATTGTTCATGGGCAGATCTTGTTGAGGTTCAGGAGATTAGTTTGAATCGTGTGCAGCCGGTTTGCCCGGTATATGGAATCTGCGGGGGCTGCTGTTATCAGCATGTGCGCTACGAGGAACAGCTGGCGTGGAAGCGCAGGCAGGTGGTGGATCTTATGCGCTTGCAAGCGGGTATTGAGACGCCGGTGAATGATCCTGTCTCCACCTCGCAAGTGTATGCGTACCGCTCCAAGATTACCCCACATTTCAACAAACCACGCGACGCAAAGATCGGCAGTATCGGTTTCCTTCGGGTCGGCAGTCGCAGCGAGCTTTGCGATATTTCGCGCTGCCCCATCGCGATGGATCCTATCAATGAGCTTTTGCCTGCGCTTCGTCGGCAAGTGCGAGAATCTGCTGCGCAGTATCGCCGAGGGGCGACCCTCCTGTTGCGTGTGAGTGAGGATGTCGTGCTTACCAATCCTCGCGCCGTCTGCTGCCAACAAGTTGGAAACATCACTTTCCATTTCCTTGCCGGAGATTTTTTCCAGAACAATCCCTTTATCCTTCCGGTGTTCACGGAGTACGTTGCGCAGCAGGCTTGCGGATCCGGTGCGCATTTTTTGGTGGATGCCTATTGTGGTAGTGGCCTTTTTTCGCTTTGCCTCGCTTCGCGGTTTGAAAAGGTTGTGGGGGTGGAGGTGAGTGAAACTAGTGCAGATTGGGCTCGTTTCAACGCCGAATCCAATGGTATCAGGAATGCGCACTTCCTCGCAGCGAGTGCGGAGGCTATCTTTTCCCAGGTGGATTTTCCACCAGCAGAGACGGCGGTAATTATTGATCCTCCGCGCAAGGGTTGCGACAAGGCGTTTCTTGACCAGCTGTTCGCTTTCGGGCCGTCCCGTGTCGTGTATGTTTCCTGCAATCCTGCTACGCAGGTGCGCGACCTCGTGGCTTTTCGAGAAGCAGGTTATCGTGTGCTTGCTGTGCAACCTTTCGACCTGTTCCCTCAAACCAAGCATTTGGAATGCGTGACAACCCTCGATCAGACATCATGAAACAAGAATTCATCCGCCTCTCCCGTAGTGCAGAGGATTATTTGGAATGCATTGGACACCTCTGCCGTGAGAAGGGGGCTGCCCGCGTACAGGATATTGCGCAGCGCCTTGATGTTAAAAAACCGAGTGTTACTGTAGCTGTGCGCCGTCTTGCAGAGCAGGGACTTGTGCAGTACCGTCAATACGCGCCCATCGAACTCACCTCGCGCGGCGAGGAATATGCTGAGAAGGTGATTCAGGCACACAGCATCCTACGGCGCTTCATGCGCGAGGTGGCGGGGCTGAGTCGTGAACGCGCGAATGAAATAGCATGCCTCATGGAGCACTTGCTCACGTATGAGGAGATCCACAGTCTCAGCAAGCGCCTTTCTCATTCATCGGATTCTTGAACATATTTTCTCTACCAACCATCCCTACGTTCATGAGTAGTTTATTTCGCGGGCAGATGAGCATGACGACAGCACTTTTGCTTTCGAACGTCATTGTGTTTCTTCTAGGCGGTATCCTGCAGGTTCCGGCAATTTTCAACATCGAATTTCCTTCTGCCGGAGAGCCGGAATCGTTGCTCATGGTGCGAGGCTCATATTCGTGGATGTCCTGTTTCATGGAGGGCGAGCTGTGGCGGCTCATTACGTACCAATTTCTGCATGCCGGCATATGGCATCTTGTCTTCAACATGTGGGCTCTCTATTTCTTCGGACCTGCAGTGGAAAATGTAATGGGGCCTCGGCGTTTCCTGCTCTTCTACCTGAGTTGTGGCGTGATGGGAGCTCTCTTTTCCTCACTGTTGGCATGGCTGGGTTTCTTCTCTCAGGTGAATTCTATCGCGCAATTCCAACTCGTTCAGATCATGGCTGACTACACCGGTCATGCGGAATTGCAATTTTGGCAACTGGTGCCAATGGTGGGTGCCAGTGCGGCGATCTATGGTGTGCTCATCGCTGTGGCATTCCTGTACCCCCACAGCGTAGTGCAGCTTGTTTTCCCCCCTGTCAGGATGACGATGCGTACTTTTGCGCTAGTGACCCTTGCTTTTGCGGTGCTGGTAGTGTCGGTTGACGGGCATAACGCTGGCGGCGAGGCAGGCCATCTGGGGGGTATCATTTTTTCCGCCATCGTGATGGGCATCTGGCGTTACCGTTACCTCAAAAGACGTAGAGATGACGGTCGTTTTTGACATGGACGGCACGCTTTTTGCGGGCGATTCTCAGTTGCGCTTTGCTCGGTGGATGTTGCATCGTTTCGGGTGGTGGCGTCGGGCTTATCTGCTGCTTTTTCTTCCCGTAGCTCTGCTGACGGCGTTGCGTATTATGCGCCCGGAGGCGGCGAAACGTGCCTTTTTTTCCTTTGTCTGGGGACTTTCCGGTGCTCAGCTGCAATCTGAATGTCGAGCTTTCGCGGAGCAGGAATTGCTTCCCTCTGTCTTTCCTGAGCTACGGCAGCGTCTGGAACAGCATCTAACTGACGGAGACGAGGTGATCCTCTGTTCCGCGTCTCCCTCGTGGTGGACTCGTCCCCTTGCGGAGCTGCTTGGCATTCGAAAGGTTATTGCGACACCTCTGCAGCTTGCACACGACCGCGTGCCGCTCTTCCCGCGCATTGAGGCGCCCGGCAACAACCGGGGCGTTGTAAAGCTGCGGCGGCTTGCTGCTGCCGGTATCTTCCATGCCGACCTCGGCTATACCGACAGCGTGGCAGACCTGCCGCTACTCTCCATCTGTTCTCGCGCAGTTCTGGTGAATCCTTCCACTCGCCTTGTGCAACAAGCCCCCGTAGAAGTAGAAATCCTCTGCCCTGGCGGCATCTCTTCCCCTCTTGCTTTCACGCTTGCCTGTTTGCTGGGAATTTGAGTTGCGATTCTCTTCACCGCCAAGGCAAACGCATTAGAAAACCCAGGGGTAGAATTGGATGTATAGAATTTGGCTCTGTCCTGCCAAAGTGTTGAAAAAACATGAGCATGAACAAGCCTCTAAATAAGAATGTTCGAGTAGGGTTATCGCGCGTCGATAATAGCTTCACTTATGAGAGCATAAGAAAGAAGCACCCGATGTTACCCGTTGACCGAAGTGTAGAGGGCAAGGGCTTACCCATTGCCTTAGTAACTCTAACACATTAAGTCTAACTGCATGAAAGATTCTTTAAAAATCAACACTGTGGTGGGACATAGCCAAGAAATAAAGGGATGGAGCAAATAGGAAGCGGCGGAGACGAATCTCCGCCCCCGCCGCCTTTGTGATCTTTTTTACTAATCGAGAATCTCAATGGGTGAACTCGATGACATCGGCAGTAACCGTCGTCTTGGGACGCGAGAAAATAAAGTAATTTGTTCCCCCTGTCTGCTCACGAAGATTGATCAGGGCTGTCGGACGATTCCGAAGATCCCCGCAATTTTTGTACAGGTTTTCTATAGCCTGTACTTTAGTAGCATCTTTAATCGTAATGCCGCCGTCCGGGGACAGTTTAGCTAATTTCCCCAAATCCGCGAGACTTGTGGGGATGCTCGTTGGTACCGCGCTCAGGATATGGAAACCGGTGCTTTCTCCTTTAACTTGTGTGGCGATAACTCGATAGTTCGCTTGTTCAAGTCGTATATCTGTCCTCGCGATATTCTCATCTTCCATTTTGTGGGAGACGCAGCTGCTCAGCGCCAGTATTGCCGAGAGAGCTGAAATCAGGAGTGTATTTTTCATGGCGTATGTTATGTGTTGGTTTTTATCTTGTGTTCGGATTATCCCCCGATACCTCGCCGGAGGACAAAATTTCGTTCGGTTGGATTTTCTGCATTCTCCCCTGCTTCATCGCAGATTCGTTCCGCATTAGTGTCGTTTTTTACTCGTCCGATGTCTGCGTGACTTCAATTTCCCCAATTCATTCAAATAATCCGGCATCTCCAAATCGATGGGAAGCACGACGCTCCCTTCAAATTCTTCCGGGTGTTCCTTCAGGTATTTTTTGGTCACGTCTTTCCAGTCGCGCGAGGCATCGACGTTTTCTTTGTTGTATTGCACGATCCCGTACTGCCAGTAAGTGCATTCTCTGTAGTTTTCTTCCTGACATTCACC
>CANRKR010000016.1 GCA_947631275.1 uncultured Akkermansia sp. | reverse complement strand
TCTGAGGAAACAATTCAACCTTCCTTTTTTTTGTCCCCTCTCTCCCCTCTTTATATTTTTTCTTGGGACGCATGTGCATTGCTCTGGAATAGTGCTTCCATGAGCTTGACCTCCATCGCAGAAACTGGTACACTCTCTTTGGTTTTACACATTTTACCATGTCCCCTCTCTCCGCTACCCCCCCCACATTTATTATTAACTTATTGTAAGCGTATTACGTTCGCAATAATCGCATGCTTATTCCTGGCAGGCCAAGCAGATGGAGCCGAAAAGAAGTGGAAAGTGCCCCAGGGGGTGAAAGTGTTATTCCATGCCCAAGGCAAGGACAAGGACACTAAGAAAAAGGGGAAAGATAAAGAGACGGACAACAAGAGCACCCCAACTGAGAAGGCGGAAGCTCTTTTGCTCAAGAAATTGAGCGGCATCACCTCGGCAGCCAAACTAAACGCCCCGAACAAGCAGGGCATGACCCCTCTCATGGTGGCGGCATCCCGCAACCATCGTTTGGCCGTGTGCTGGTTGATTGCGAAAGGGGCGGATGTGAAAGCAAGAAACAAGGATGGAAAGACGGCGTATGAGCTCACCAGCGATATACGCCTGCGTGAGCTGCTGCGCCTCTGCGCGGAAGAAAAGGAGCCGTTGGACGAAAGCGAGGCCGAGTGGGCAAAAAAAGTGGGGACGGAAAAACTGCGCGCAACCCTTCAAAGTCTCGACGTCATTTACCTGAGCTATGTGAGTCGCGATTGGAAAGGAGGAGCGGACATCAAGGGGAAAAACAAAGGAAAAGACGGTGGCAGGCAGGTACTCGCCGCTGCCCACATCCCGCCGGAAAGTGTAGCGTTCCTCGTGCGTCAGGGCTGCGACGTGAATGCGCGCAATGATGACGGCTCACCTGTCATAAACATCAACACCCCGTCCGAAAGCATTCGGCTTATGCTCGCACTTGGGCTCACGCTGGACACGAGCAAGGAACCGGAGCAAAAGGCTGCCATATGTGCCCTAGTGGCTGCCGATGCCGTGAACGAGGTCAAAAAAGCGCTCAAGGAGCATGCAGAATTGGTCAATCAGAGCGGTGATGAATGGATCGACAATTCAAGGTTGTTTCGAGCGTTTTCCGATTACCTATCCGGGACACTTTACCCGGTAAATCTCCTATCGCTGGCACAATCTGCAGAGATGGTCAAGGTGCTCATCGAAGCCGGAGCAAACCCCAAACAAGGCACATATAACTTCAGCAACACACTCGCTTACGCTGTATGGAACCACCAGCCGGTCCCCGTAGTGAAGTCGCTCATCAAAGCTCTGGGCGCAGACGCCAAACTCAACGGAGATGGAAAGATCATGCCCTCCCTGCTCTTCTGGGCGCAGGATGCCGCCACGGCCAGGCTGCTCATCGAGGCAGGCGCAGACCCAAATGCTAACGTAAAAGATTTCGACAACGTGGTGGAGGATACGCCACTGGATGCCGCTGCGTACGATGGACGACTCGACGTGATGAAAGAGCTCTTAGCTGCCGGCGCAAAACCCGATGCTTGCAAAACTCCCACCATCCGGCAAATTTTCTCTTCTTTAAAAGACTATTCAGACGCTGGTGGTCCCTTTATGACCTCCAATCGCACCATCACCCCAAATTTCCGTGTCCGTATCCAACGCATGCGCTTCTTGCCGGATGTCATCCGCGCCCTGATCAAAGCCGGGGCTAAGGTGGATGCAGACATCTGGAAATACGCTCTCCACCTCTCTCGTTTTCCAAGAACGTGCGATGACATGCCCCTGCGCGACCAGCTCGCTGCCTACTTCCCCATACTCGACGCTCTCAACGAAAGCAGCGCCAAATTGCCAACCAACGCGCTTACTAAATTGAAAATCCCGGATGATGTAAAAGAAGATGCCTTCCGCCCCATTTTAGAAAAGTTGATTGCCCTGGGAGCCGACCCCAAAGCCACTGATGAAAACTCAGAAACTATCCTCTTTGAGGTGCAGGACGCCCAAATCCTGCAATGCCTCGTGAAGGCCGGGTTCGACATCAATGCTCGGAATAAATGGGGTCACACGCCCCTATTCAGCATCGCGTCTACCTCCGGGAAAAAACTCACCCTGGATTTGTACAAGTCAGCAGTTGCCGCCGGTGCGGATGTCAAGGCGAAGGATATGAGGAACCACACCCTGCTTCAGCCCGTGACCAGAGTTCAGGCCCTGCCCAGATCTGAGGATCCGTCTGCCATTGACGTTGCCCGTGAGCTCCTGAAAGCCGGGCTGGATGTCAATAGCAAAGATCAGGATGGAGAGACTCCTATTTTCCGCGTCAGGTCAAAACCCATGCTTGACTTTTTGCTTCAATCCGGCGCCGACCCTAAAATAGTTGATAAAGCAGGCAACACAACAATTCACGCCGCCGTGGAGACTCAAATTACTTATAGTTTCATCAGGATCGACGCCGACATTATCCGCACGCTGGTAAAAGCCGGTGTAGATGTGAACGCCCGCAACAAGTCGGGCAAGACGTCTCTCGATGAATTCGTTAGAACCAATCATCCTTCTGAAAGTTTTCAAAAAGACACGGCTCCTGTCCTGGAGGCCCTGCTTGACGTGGGAGCAAGACTCGACCCGGAGAATGCGGAGGATGCCAAGGCAATCGAATATTTCAAAAAGGCCCCCATCTACGAGCAAATCTTCAAGAAGCACAACTGCTCCCTGCCCTGATTTCTTCCCCGCGACCACGCAGAAACGCAAACAAGCCTCGTGGTTTCAACCATGAGGCTTGTTCGGAACAACGGAAAAGCGGGAACTACTTGGATGCAGCGGCCTTCTCATCCATCCGGGCACGCACCTTACTCTCAACCTCAGCGTAGAGATCAGCATTGGCGCGCAAAGCCTCTTTCGCGCCATCACGTCCTTGAGCAAGCTGATTACCATCATAACTGAACCACGAGCCGCGTTTCTGAATGATGTCGTACTCCATCGCGAGGTCGATAAGACTGCCGACAGAGGAAATCCCCTCGTTATACATGATGTCAAATTCGCACTCGGTAAAGGGAGGCGCCACCTTGTTTTTCACCACCTTGAGTCTGGTTCGGTTTCCCGCTACGGCGCCGTCTGCACCCTTGATCTGACCAATACGGCGAATATCACAGCGCACGGATGCGTAGAATTTCAACGCCCGCCCACCGGGTGTCGTCTCAGGATTACCGAACATGACGCCAATTTTCTCGCGGATCTGATTCGTAAAAATACAAATCGTACGCGCCTTGGCGATAAGCGAGGTGAGCTTGCGCAAAGCTGCGCTCATCAATCGCGCCTGGGCTCCCACCGTGCTGTCGCCAATGTCTCCCTCCAGCTCCTGCCGAGTGACGAGAGCTGCAACAGAATCCACGACAATCACATCAATAGTGTTGGAACGCACGAGAGCTTCGCAGATCTGCAGAGCCTCTTCGCCACTGCCCGGTTGGGAGACAAGCAAGTCATCCAGATTCACTCCAAGTTTAGCGGCATAAGCTGGATCCAGTGCATGTTCCACATCGATGAATGCCGCCAGACCACCCGCCTTCTGCGCCTGAGCAACGGCGGTGAGTGTCAGCGTAGTCTTACCGGAAGATTCAGGACCGAACACCTCCACGATACGCCCGCGCGGGAAACCTCCCACGCCCAGAGCACGATCAATCAGCAGATTTCCCGTCGGTATCACCTCTACCTCCATGGTCTTCTTATCTCCCAGCCGCACGATAGCATTTTCCCCGAAATCCTTTTGAATTTGCAGCATAGCGGCATCCAACGCCCTCTGGCGCGCCGCACGCATTTTATCATCATCCTGTGTTATTTCCTTACTCATATACGAGAGAGATTACCTGTTCGACGCTCGCCTTGCAAGACAAAATTCCGCCAGCAGGAAAAGAGACTTTCCCCGCAGCCGGAAGAAGTCCTTCTGAGGCGTCCATGCACCACTATGAACTTCTAAAATCTGCCATCGCCCCTCCCTCATTAGACGCCATACAAAGCCGCCTATTCTCCCAGTGGAAGAGTGAGCAGGAAGGAGCTTCCCTTTTTCGCTCCGAATTCAGCGGTAAGATCACCTCCGATGGAACGCGCAAGATCCCGCGAAAGAGCAAGCCCCAACCCTACACCGGGTTTGCGTGCGTCCTGAGACTGCTCCGCACGGGAGAAGGGACGGAATAAGCGGCGTCGCAAATCCGGGGCGATACCGGGACCATTATCGCTGAAGCGCAACACGAGAGAACGGTGCCTCTGCAATACGTTGATGGTAACAGTAGGATGCTCAGCTTCGGCGTACTTGATTGCGTTGTCCGCAAGGTTGAGCAAAATCTGCTCGACCGAGACGAGATCCGTTCGCAGACGCAATAGCTCCGTCCGTTTATCCAGGTTAACGTGTACGACGAAACCGGCCTTGCGCAAGTGCTTCGCGCTCTTCTCCAACAGTGGAGAAATCAACTGTGCACAAGCGCCAACATCACAGCGACCGCGCACCTTGCCACGGGTGAGACGAGCAAAGGCAAGCACATTCTCTACGAGGTGTCCCAGCCGTAAGCTCTCTCGGTGGAGGATATCATGGTATTCCTCCCTCTTCTCTTCCGACAAGTTGGGATCCTGCAGCATCTCAGTGTAAAGTTGAAAGCTGGTAAGCGGCGTGCGAAGTTCATGGGTAACCGAGGAGACAAAATCCGCCCGCCGCTGCTCCACGCGAGAGTAGAACGTCAGCAGAGTAAACATGCCAGCAATCGTGAGGATGGAAATAAGCCAGGCTGAAATGACAGGTCCACGCAGAGCGCGCCGCCGTTCGGCGGTATCCGGCAGTTGGACATTATCTCCCGGTCTGAGTACAAGCGGCAAGGGGGAAAGATTCGGCGCCTCTCCTTTGTTGGCGAAGGTGATCTCAGCATTCGGCAATCCCGGCTCCACCAAGGGCAACAAATGCTGGGCAAGCTTGGAACTGTCAATCACGAACCCATCTGCTGCCGCACCGTGTGTAGTGGGGATGGAGCGCATGTAGATGAGATTGTCTTTGTAGTGCCAGGCAAAAAAAGGCCCAGGGGCGCCGGTACGATGCATGGGTGCATCCAAATCCGTTTCTGTGATTTCGTACACGCTGAAAAGCGGCAATTGGGTGTGCGGATCATAATGGCTCTTTTCGCCGGGATCAACAATGGGGGCAGAGGGGTTATACGCCTTGCGTCGAATCGTGTTGGTGAGAATGGGAGCATCCGCCAGCCTGCGAGCAAAATCCTCATCGCCCGCGAATGTCTGCAGATTCGCCGGGGTGAGCAGGAAAAACCCGCAGTTGAAATCTGCCTTTCCCTCGGCCGGCATGGGGATATTTACCAGCCCAATGGGCGGGGCGTCCCCCAATTTTTTGCGCTCATCTGCCAACAACTTACCCATCTCCGCCTGCACGCGGGGCAGTGACAGCTCCAGCAGTCTTGCCGCCTGTGTTTTACGATCTATACGCTGCAGCTCATCCTCCAACTGTCCCGCCTGCAATGCCTGCCACAGTGCCGCCCCAAGAGCCGGTAGCACGAAAAAGAGAAAGAAAATGAGAGTTTTTTTCTTCATGATGCATCCCACATGTAGCCATGACCACGTACATTCTTGATGCGCCCCGCCACCTGATCGCCCACCTTTTCACGCAAACGCGTCAGCGTGACGGCCACAGTGCGGGTTTCACTCGCTGAGGATCGCGTACCCCAGACACGCAGGAGTAGTTCTTCCTGCGAAATCACCCGTCCGGGATGTGAGAGCAGGTAGTGGAAAAGCTCGTATTCCTTGTCCCGAAGGGGCACAGTGACGCTCCCGTCCTCCAACTCGGCGCAACGCGTCTCCGGATTCAAGCGTCCGCCGGGGAAGAGGAGGGATTCCGCCCCGCTGATACGACGCACCGGAGAACGCCGCAGAACTGCCGCGATACGTGCGAGAAGCTCAGCTCTGCTGAACGGCTTCACCACATAATCATCCGCTCCGAGTTCCAGTCCTTTCACGCGCTCCCGTTCCTCACCGTAGGCAGAAAGAATGATCCTCGGCAGACCGGGGTACTCCCTGGCAATGATGCGGAGGAGTTTAAAACCATTGATCTTCGGCATATGGAGATCCAGCAAAGCCAGATCCACCTCCCGTGCCAGCAAATGACCGAGCGCCTCCTCCCCATCCGCCGCCTGCAGCACGTCGTATCCCCCTGCTCTCAGCACATCCACCAAAGCATGCCGAATAGCTTCGTCATCTTCTGCCACAAGTATGAGTCGTTCTGCCATAAAAAGCAAGCCTTTCACCTGAATCTCACCAAACAACTGCCATTTCTCTGCCTGGCACGAGGACATGCCGTACTTTCTGGTCATGCTCTTCAACCGGCACAGACGGGAGTATCTGCTCTTGCATCGCTGCGCCCAGAGTCATTGCCCGGGGGCAGAGTTTGAGAAAACGGTCGTAGTAGCCGCCACCGCGTCCCAAACGGTCGCCGTCCATCGTGAAGGCAAGCCCCGGCACGAGGACGAGGTGGGCATCACTCGGGTCGAGTCGCTGCCGCTCCCTGCGCGGCTCGAGGAAGCGATGCCGCCCATGACACAGATCCTCCATCACATTTTTGACACGATAGAAGACGAGTCGTTCATTCTCCTCAATACAAGGGAAATAATAGCGATGCTGCGGAAAAGAACAAACAAGCGACATGAAGTTAAGCTCCTCCTCCATCGGCGCATAAAGACACACGTTGAGCGGCTCCTTTGCTGATTGAATAGCTCCTCCAATGGAGGACAGGAGCTCCTCAGAGCATTTTCGGATGTACGCAGGAGTCAGCTGTTTGAGTCTCGCACGAACCCGTGCTCGAACCTCCCTCTTGCCCTCACCTTCTGCATCCCTCTTCTCCATTTCTTGAACCCGTTAGGCAAGCCTATTGCGACTGCTGGGCAGCCGGGGAACGCCGACCAAAAAGCGCCAGCATTCGACCGGTGCATCCTTTTTCTGCCCGGTACGAATAAAAAGTCTTGATGTCTGCCGACGTGTCCAATCCGCTATCTACGATGTTCTCCGGCAGCACCCCGGCCTCCTGCAGTTGGCTGCAGATAACGGGAGGTAAATCCACCTCATAGTGAGGAGGACGCACGCAAGGAGAAATCACGGCAATGCAATTACGAGCATGTACCCCAAGAACCTTGTACATGCGCGCAAAAAGCTCACCGACGATATTCCGCTCCGTCCCACGCTTGCCGGAGTGGATCAAGCCTCGACTGCCACTCACGGTATCATACACCCACACCGCCGCGCAATCCGCCACGTAAATACCCAAGCAACAATCTGCCACGCCGCCGCAGTACAGACCATCCACCCCCTCCACCGGGAAAGAACAACCGATATCCCCAACAATAGCCACGCGATTACCATGCACTTGCTGAGCACGCCGCAGATATTTGGGGTCTATCCCCCCCTGCCGCAGCACATCCTCATGCATCGGCGTGAGTGCGGAGATGACGCTTTCGCGATCCAAACTTACCTCCACGCCCGGAATGCGGGTGATGAAGCGAGCGAAATTTTCCGGAAACGAATTGAGGCGGGAAAGATAAGATGGGGAGTAGTCGTTCATGAAGCAACCTTGTCCGGCATTATGAAAAATGGAAGGGGAACTATACGGTAAAAGATTTACGGCGAGAGGCAACAAAAATATCTCGACCGACCTTTCTCAGCCGTTCATCATCCTTCTCGGCCATCAATTCCGCTAAATCGCGTGCAATATTTGAACGCATACGCGCTACGAGCATTTTGCCTTGCTCCGTGATATGCACCATGATTCGCCGCCGGTCTGCCTCTCCACTGGTACGCCGCAAATGGCCAAGCGTCTCCAATTTGTCGATCATACCGGTGGCGGCGGCCGTAGAATGCCCCATCATACGAGCAATACTGCTCATTGAAAGGCTTCCTTCCTCCTCCAGATACGCCAGCAGAAAAAATTGCGGGTACGATATCTTCCCTTGGTTGAGTTCCGGGGAGAGCCGAAGAATCAGATTGCGCTGAGAGAACATGATGAAGTCCGTCAGTCGATTCGCCGCCGCCTCATGAGCGAGTGTGCGCTTGGGTTTGGTTGCGTTCATTGCGGTGTGTGAGAGAGCTTTCACCCGGAATCATACGGTTTTCCTAACATTATGCAAGCCTTAAATTTACAATAGTTTTCCTCCCTCTTGTCTCTCTTTTTCTGTAATCCTTGGATATGGCACTCTCTGAAAAATTACCCCACTATATCTGGGGTTCACTCTCTTACTCCATCAAAAAAAACTGTGACTATCTCTCGTTTCCCGCACGATGAAAGGGAAGGTTCAGCAAAGCGAAGCGGAGAAAGGGCTTGCTTTTTGAAGGAAAGAGGGTACAATGCGCGCGCTTTTCGGAACGTAATATTTCAGAAACATGCAAATACAGTTAGAAAAAACGGGCGAATGCGAAGCGACGGTGGTGGCCGACGTACCTGAGGAAGAGGTGAAGAAGATGAGGGATCGTATCGTGGCAGAATGCACCCGCAGCGCATGTCTGCCGGGGTTTCGTCCTGGGAAGACTCCTGTTTCCATCGTGGCGAAGCATTTTGCCAAAGAAGTGCAGGAACGGCTGCAAACAGATATGGAAAGCGAGCTGCGGGAAGAAGTGTTTAAACAGAATCCGGAGTTGCTCATACTGCGTTTCCACCCTGTGGAGCATAGCAAGCAATCTGATGGCTCCTGCAAGCTGACAACGAAAGCGGTGATTCTTCCTCCTTTTGAATTGCCGGAGTACATCGGCATTGAGGTAACGGAAGATAGTACGGAGGTGAGCGATGAGGAGATGGAAGACACCATGAAGCAGTTTGCTGACGCATCTGCAACGTACGACCCTGTGGAGCATGCTGCAACAGAGGAAGATCAGGTAGTCATTGATTTCAAAACTGAAGTGGAAGGGAAACCTACCGCGGAGTACTGTGGCAAACCTGTTGGTTTCATGGAAGGTCGAGAAGACTACCGCATGTCGCTGCAGGATCGTTTTGTCCCGGAACTCAGTGAAGGGTTGATTGGCGCTACACCCGGAGAGCAACGCGATATCACAGCAACGCTTTCCGAACAGTTTCCTATCAGCGACCTACGCGGCAAGGAGGTACTGTTCCGATGCACGGTGAAACAGGTGCTTGAGAAGCATGTGCCGGAAATATCAGCGGAGTTATTTGCGGAAATATTCCCCGGCAAAAATATGGAAGAGATACGCAAAGAAGTGCGTAACAATCTAAAAATACACAAGCAGCACCAAAACGAAAGTAACAAATCCGACCAGATTACGAATCACCTTGCTTCTCTGCTCTCCTTTGCCCTTCCGGAGGAGATTATTGAGACAGAACTCTCTGCCACCCTGCAGCGCAAGGTACTCGCTGCTATCCAAAGCGGAAGTTATAATGTCGAGAAGGACATGGAAAAATTGCGTAGTGAGGCTCGCGAAGAAGCCATCCGTGCCATCCGCGTCTTCTTTGCCCTGCAAGAAATCGCTCGCAGAGAGAAAATCGAAGTAAGCGCTCGCGAGTTGACACTGGAGATTTCTCGCATGGCTGAGCAAAAACATGAGAAAAACCTGAGCGGCTACATCCGAAAGCTGACAAGGGAGAAACGCCTTGAGAGCATCCGCCTCAATCTTCTCGCTTCTAAAGTCATGGAGCTCCTCGTCCGCCGGGCCAAAGTGGTGAATAAGGATGCCTCATCCGGCGAGCAGTAAAAGCCGGGGTGTACCCTATCGACGGAGTCCTTAGCTCCGGCTCCTTGGGACAAGCGAGGGAGTTCTTCTCCCTCCCCCAGGAAAGAAGCTCGAAATCCAATGATTTGCGCTCGCGCTGACGACTTATTAGAGGTGATAGGCTGCCTCCTGTTTGCGGTATTTCGCTATGTTCAAACTTGCCGTCAACTATCTTATTAATAACTTATATCAAACTTTTAAAGCAATTATTGCCGCCTGCTCTTTTCTGTTTGCAGGGATGATATCAGCGATGGAAAATGCTGCACAGAACACCCTGTAACAGGAGGGCGAATTGTTCTTTCAGACGAGAAATAGGAAACCATGCGCGGAGAAAATATCCCATTGATGATTTTTATTCAACATCGCTCGTGAACTTCGTTACAACCGATTTTGTTCTCTTCTTTTTGCCCGTGCTATGCATCGGCTGGGGGCTTCGTGGACTTAACCGAACGGTCTACAAATTTTTTCTACTAATTGCAAACCTCGTCTTCTACGGGATGACGGGTGTGGGATATTTGCCTTTCCTGTTCTTCGTTGCACTCATCAACTGGGGAACAGTGAGATGGATGGAGGAGAGGAGCCGCAACACACGGCTGGCACTGGTGAGCATAGCGGTGGTAGTGCACGTACTGCTGCTGGGCTTTTTCAAATACTACGGAGTGATGGTGGACTGGGCGATGGAACAATTCGGAGCAAGGGCGGAATGGATACTCAACCCGACACTGGCACAAATGATGATGCCTGTCGGACTCTCTTTCTATTGTTTCCAGGGATTGGCGTACACGATTGACCACTATCGCGAGAGTGCATTAGCGCCGAGGAGCTTTACAGATGTCCTCTGCTTTCTCTCCTTCTTCCCCACAGTGATGAGCGGGCCCATCATACGGGAAGAAAATTTCTTTCCTCAACTGCGCACCAGCATTGTCGGCGAAGAAGACTTCGGCGAGGGTGCCCTGCTCATTTTGAGCGGGCTGTTCAAGAAAGTTGCACTTGCGACCTACCTCCAGATGCATTTGGTGGATGCTGTATTCGCCAACCCGGAGGAATACAGCTCAGCAGCCGTGCTGGTGGGTATCTATGCCTACACCGTCCAGATCTATTGCGATTTCTCCGGTTACACAGACATAGCAATGGGTGTAGCACGCCTTATGGGCTTCCACTTGCCGAAGAATTTTGATGCCCCCTACCGTTCGTTAAGTCTCCAGGAATTTTGGCATCGCTGGCACATTAGTCTCTCAACCTGGCTGCGCGATTACCTTTACATCCCCTTGGGCGGAAGCCGACGCGGCAACCGCTACGTCAACCTTTTCATCACCATGCTCATTGGCGGCGCATGGCATGGCAGCAGTCTCACCTTTATCATCTGGGGCGCCCTGCATGGTATTGGTCTCGCCATAGTTCATGCCTTCCAACGCGTCACCCGCCGCGTTCGTCTGAATTCCTTATGGTTGCGCATCCCGAATCGTATCGTCTCCTGGGTGCTCACTCTGCATGTCGTAGCTTTCCTTTGGGTATTTTTCCGAGCAGACTCATTGGACTCTGCGTACGCTATTCTCTGTCGAGTGCATGCCGGTACAACAGAGGGTAATGATTTCCCGCTCCTGGTTTTAGTCGCTACAGTGTGGGGTATTCTTCTTTCCTTCGTAGGCAGAGGATTGTTCCAGATTATTGGTCGCGCGCTTCGCATACTGCCGTGGCCTCTGCAAGCCATCGTCGTCGGTCTGTCATTGGCGTTTATCATGAATCTCGGTCCGGATGGCACCCTGCCCTTCATTTATTTTCGCTTCTAAAATGAACATCTTATCTCCCAACAACGCATGGACGATTTGTGCAAGTGCTCTCATCGCATCCTGCGTGCTCCTGTTGCAGAACGCAACCGTGAACGCCGATCGGCTTGAGGAGCGACTTTCCGCCTCCCCTACTCTCCCCATTTCAGACGCGCTGACCTCCTTAGTGCGATGGACTGCTCACACGACACGAGCTGAAGAACTCAACCGGTTCGAACGCGATACCTTGAATTCTCTCACCGCCCGTTTCTCTTCTGAACTTGCGGCCAATTCAGCTATCATGGAAAACGCTCTTTCAGAGGAATCTGGGGATACCTTTCCCACCACAAACGCCGCGAGCCCCACCGTCGCCTCAGCCAACGAATCCGTTCAGGAGACAACGGCACGCACGGCAACTGCAGTGACTGACCCCGCACCTGCTGAATACACAATAGCGGTAGACACGACACCGACCCCCGTACCACCGGTTGTGCTGGAAATCACCGTGGCAAATCCCGAACCAGTAACAGTTCCGGAAGCTCCTGATTCTGTAGCGAGTATGAGTGCGCTCACTACAGGGGTGTCGACACGGATTCAAATCCTCAGCCAGCGCGTAGATCACGCTCTCATGATTGCCATGGCACAAGCAGCAGTTTTGCCTGCACCTGAAAAGGAAACACACGCCGAGGCGCCTTCATTTAATCCCCCAGCAACGCATCAACAGTCTGACGGTCATGCGCCCATTCCCGGAAGCGATGCGTCGGCTGCACCCGAGGCAACGGCAACTCTGACTGAAGCAACGGGAGAAGAAGAACCAGCGTTGGCACAAGCTCCTCCGATGCATTGCCGAATACTTTTACTGGGAGATTCCCTCATGGAAGACATGGGGCCGCGGGTACACAAAGCCCTGCAAAATCGCCGCGGGCTGGAATTCATCATTAGCGCGAAGTTTTCCACAGGTCTCTGCCGACCGGATTTCTTCAACTGGCCGGAACATATGCGAGAAGTCGTCTCGAAATATAAGCCGAATCTCGTCGTCTTTTTCCTCGGCGCCAATGATGGTATGCCTATGCGTACAGAAAACCGCAAATACGTGCAGCCGGGCACCACTATCTGGCGCGAGACCTACAAGAGCCGAATAGACGAACTTGTCTCCATTGCCCGGGAAGCCGACATGGACATCATCTGGATTGAACTGCCTGCCGTAGGGGGACGCTACAACAAATTGCTGCGTGATACCCAAGTCGCACAGCACGAGTACTGCGAGGCCAACGGCATCGAAAATCTGCAGACGGATCCCCTGTTCTCTGGCGTATGGGGTAAATACGAGACTTTCGGTGAATACAACGGCAGAACGGTGCGCCTGCGCAGGAAGGATCTTGTGCACCTCGCACCGTCCGGCAATCGCAAAGTGCTTGACCACCTCCTGCCAATTCTCGAAAAACACCTCATCTCCTTCTACCGCGCTCATCCTGAATGCGCTCTCTCCGAAGAAGAAGCTGCGGGAATTGGGCGTTGCAATGCTATCTACACCTGTCGTTACGACAGGCCAAAACGAAAGGCAAAGCCAAAACCCCAACAACAGCTCGTGGCGCCCCCGCCCGTGTCATAATACGACCCTATGCTGAAGCAATATATCGGACTCTGCGCAACAATCCTTCTGGCAGTCGGGATGACCGCACAAGCAGCGACGTTGTCTCCTCTGATGCAACGAGGGGCCTGGCTGCAACCCGGAGGGAGGATGAAACTGCCGACGCCAACAAAGGTGCTGCTGGCGGGAGACTCCCTCATGGAGAGCCTGGGACCTCAACTCCGAACGGAGCTCGCCGGCTACGAAGATCTCACCCTCATCCCCATCGGTAAAAAATCCACCGGGCTCTCCCGCCCCGACTTCTACAACTGGCCCCTCGTGCTCAAGCAGCACATGGAAAAGGATCAGCCGCATATCGTCGTCTTCTGGGTGGGCACCAATGATCCACAGAATATTTTCGGCATGACCGGGCTGGGTGAACCATGCTCCCGCCCGTGGCAACGCGCCTACCTCAGTAAAATCTACGAGATCATGAATATCGTGGGACACCACCATGCCTACCTGATTTTCATGGGGCCACCAGTCGTGGAGGATGAAAAATTGGACGATCAACTCGCCAAAATCAACCGACTCATGGCCTGGGCATGCAAGGTACGGCGCGCCGGCTACGTCGATACTCGCAAAATTCTCGCCGATAACAGGGGAAGATTCCGCTTCTCCGCCCTAATGAAAGACGGAAAGGATGCGACAATCCGCTACCGGGACGGCGTGCACATCACTGCAGACGGTAATCAACTTGTCATGGATCACCTCGTGCTCTACCTCGCCAGCTGCATCCGCCCACGCACACAACCTAACCACACGACCGGTCCAATCTACCGCGGAGGCAGCGGCGTCATCACAGGCAGCACGAAGCGTCGCTAATTCTTTTTCTTTCCGGAGCGACGATGGGAGCCGCCTCGCTCGTTGGCAGTGCGATTAAGCGCGCGCTGCTTCCAAAGGGGAAGAGAGCTTTCCTTTTTCTTCTGTTTCTGCTCGCGTTTTTTCTCGCGGTTGCGACGGCGCTCCTCCTGAAGCCTTTTCTCACGGAGAATGCGAGCCTGCTCCATGCGATGCCGGATACGCGCTGAATGCTCGTTGCCGGCGGGAGAAATGGTCCATGGTCCCGCCCCGGCGGACTCTGTAATAGGCAAACAAACCATGGCTGGGTCGATGAATCGAATTTGTCGGTAAAGCAGGTCGCGGATGTGCACCAGCAGACTTTTCGGCGGATAGAGTCCCGTATCACCCAGTTCAATGACAAACGCGATGCGGATGTGCTTCGCCTGCAAGCTCAACTGAGCCATTTCCCGCAGAGATATTCCTTCCGCTGGTTCTTCGTCCGGCGCACAGATTGCCGCCGTGCGCAGCAGGAAAAGGCAGTCCCTCACCTTACGGCAAAGCTTCTCTACGAGATCTTGCACCTTCGGGCGTGCATTAAAGCGGTAATCTTTCACCTCGATGAGCCAGAGTTCCTTTTTATCGGGGTGGTAGAGCATGAAATCCATCTCTTTACAACTGTTACAGAAATTCTGCGCGTGGCAGGAGTAGAAAGGAGAGCACTCCGAGCGACACATCAAATAGCCTGGAGCAAAGTGAAAACGATACTCCCCCTCCACACAGGTGGTACCGCTCTGACCAGAATTAATCCGCATCGTGTCCGTGGCTTAATGAAGGCATGCGCAGGTAGCGATCCGCCTGCTCCATCTCGGCTTCCAAGCTTTCCAGAGGCCCTATCTCATCCGGCGTTTCTCCACTCTGCACCTGTACCGCGCCGAATAGTTCGCTCGGAGCACGCAACCCGATGAAGCGGCGGGGAATCTCCCGTCCCTCGCGACGCGAAAGCCGGATCACCAGCTCACGCAGCAGGAAGAGGCTGTGTGTACTCAGTATCACCTGAACTCCCGCCTCCCCCAATCCCAGCAACAGTCCACAGAGCAGAGGCAGGTGAGCCGCATTCAAATTCAGCTCCGGCTCATCCCAAAAGAGAGTGTCGCCCGAACGAAGAGAACCGTTACCAATCAGAAGATTCAGCGTACCAGGGCGTTTATAACCCTCTGCCATCAATCCAAGTTCGACGGCTTCTTCCCCGCCCTGCCCTCGCTGTAAAACAAATCGCCCTCCGCTTTCACACCCCAGTTTCCCCTGCAGCAAGGCTTCCGTTAGACGTAGCACGCGACGCAATCCTGGCTCCAACTCAGGGCGCTGCTTACTCGTTCTTTCCTCTTCCAACGCACAACAAAGATCCCATGTCGGTCCATCCAAAAGATCCGGGTAACGCTTACCGACCTGCACATAGCATGGATAAAGTGTAAGCACCTCGCGCAGAGGGATAAAAAGAGCACGTTCCTGGAGAAAGCGATCCGGCATAATGCCGATGCTTAATCCGCTCCCTTCCCCTTCTCTGTGAAAAGAAAAAGAAAGATCGACACAACCTACCGGAGCCTTCGCGCCATAGAGTGAAGTCGAGACCTGTGCGGAACCGTGCGCGGCGCGGCGCGAGACAAGAGAAGAAAGCTGCCGGGCACCGAAGGCTCGCAGCAGGTGACGCCGCAACCGTTCCTCTTCTGCCCACAACTCCGGAAAATCTCGTCTCAGACTCTTCTCTCCCCAGCGGCAGAGAGCGTAGCATAACCGCATCAGATGACTCTTCCCGGAATCGTTCCCTCCCAGGATTACATTGATACCCGGTACAAATTCAAGCCTCACTTCGTCCAGAAAAGTGGTGAACCCAGAAACGGTGAGCTGGCGTATCATACCTTCTTTTCTACCACACTCTGTAGTATGGTGCAAGTTTTGGCTCGTGTTTTGTGCAGCGGATGTGCTACACTGGGCGCATGGCCCTTAATGAAGAGATGGGAACAAGCGAGGATGTGATGACAAACCGTCGATCCGACAAGATTCGTCTGAGCGCACGTAACAGCACGCATAGTCACGTGAGTTCTCTTCGCGTCATAGTCTTATCTCTACTGGCCCTCCTTGCGCTTACTTTCTGGCTGCTGCGCCTGGCCGGCATTGTGACACTCGTTTAGCAGTAAAATCTCAGTGGCAGGACGTACAGGAAAACTGCACTGCTTTTGATGCACGTAGTGATGCGCGAGGGTGAGACGCACACAATCCCCGGGTCTGAGAGAAGCGATGCATTGCACGATAGACTGTTCCTGCCCTGGGATGTCTTTGTGCACATCCACAACGGCAGTATCGCCTGGATTCAGTTTTCCGTCTCCGTACTTGCTGTAACTCACGTAGCGCACGTTTTCCAACACGTGAAAGTGAGCCAGACGGGTAGCATGATCGCAATGATCAGGGCACAGCGTCGTGCGAAACATGCAGGGGTGATCTACCGTGCCTTCATATCGGGCAATTACGGTGTTCTCTGCCAGCAAATCCGCTCTGTCCGGCAGTGGAGAAGCGCTGGCGAAGAGAACGCCGAGGAGAAGAATAACGGGAGCGAGAAGGTGTGGTATCATTTTCCGGCAATCGTTGATGAAAGAGAAAAATGTCATGAGAAACGCCGCAGCAGGCAGCAAAAGCCCCCCGCCCCGAAGCCGTGGTGAGGAAGAAGTCGGTACGCGGGAAAATCGCAAAGGTCGGAACGGAACGCGGCAAGCAGGGGAATCTCCACTGCCTGCCAACCCGGGACACGACGTAACAGATAGGAGACCACACGTTCGTTTTCCGCCGGGTCGTAGGTACAGGTAGTGTAGAGGATATGACCGCGTGGGCACACACAACGCACAGCTTGCAGCATGATGCCTCGCTGTCGCTTAGCATTGCCATTCACTGCGGCGCTTCCCAGACACCCCGGATTTGAGATACCCTTGCAAAGCAGAGATTGTCCGCTGCAGGGAGCATCCACAAGCAGCAAGTCAAATTGATCCCCCTGTATTGCCCATTGATCTGGGGGCAATCCTGTCACCTGCGTATTCTCCACTCCACAACGCAGCAAATTTTCTCTGAGGATTCCTCGCCGACACGCCTGCACTTCGTTAGCCGTATGATCTCGCAAGGGGAATCGAGCTGCCAACAGCATGGTTTTCCCTCCCGGAGCAGCGCAGAGATCCAAACTCTTCTCCGGAGCACTCGGCACAGCGGAAAGGGCAGCACCCTCCCAGCAGGAAGAGATATCTAACACGTAGTACATCCCTGCCGCGTAATCAGCATGTTGCGCAGGGTTCACGCTTTCATCCGGCAGCAAAACGTTCTCAGGTAACCAGGGATACTTCTTCCGAGGCTCGCAAGAAAACGGAGGCTGGTAGTTTTTTGCCGTACTTTTCGGACTCAGCACAATTGCCCGGCGCGCCGCATTGCCCGACTGCATGGCGCGAAAAAGAGCGTCCGTCTGTGTGGCGGAAAGCTTCAGCCTCTCGCAGAGTCGCAGAGCAGCCTTGACAGAAAAACCATTTGACACCTTTGCCAAACCCATGAGATAGATTTGAAAATCAACGAGATGCTGCGAGATCCTCCAATGCCAGAAACGCCGCTCCGATGATGCCCGCTTCTCCCCCGAATTGTGCCGGGAGGAGCTGTAATCTCTCAAAATGCGGCGGGTAAATCTGAGCCTTGAGGTAACTTCTCAGTGAACTAAAGAGTAATTCGCCCGCCTTAGCCATACCTCCGCCGATGACAAAGGCCTGCGGGTTGAGAATGTAGTGACATGTCAGCAGGCACGCCGAGAGCTTACGAGCCGCGTCGTCCCAGATTCCGAGTGCTACAGGACACCCTGCTTTCGCCGCATTCTCAAGGTGAATGGGCGTGAGTTCGCTGAGTGGTTTGTACACACCCTGCTCGGCAGCGTAGCGCATTTGCGCCTCACGCGCCAGCTCCCCATTACCGATATAGTCTTCCACCGCCCCGCGGTTACCGTAGTGACCAATGCGCCCACAGTAATCAATACCAACTTGTCCAAGCTCGCCTGCTGCACCAAGATGCCCGCGCAACAACTGCCCTTGTGTGATAATGCCCGCTCCCACGCCGGTGCCAAGTGTGAGGCACACGATGTCCTGCATACCGCGCCCGGCGCCGAGTTTCCACTCTGCCAAAGCCATACAATTGGCATCGTTTTCCACAGCGGCAGGCAAACCCGACTCCTCCTCAAGAATATGGCGGATCGGCACATTATACCACCCCGGAACATTGGTAAGCGAATCAACTACTCCCGCTGCGTGGTTCACAAAACCAGGCAACCCCATTCCCACCGCACGCACAGCGGGGTATTTCTCCTTCAACGCTCGCAATCTATGTCCTACCGCAGCAATCACATCGTCCGGACTGCCGCACTCCTTAGTCTGCACCGATTCACCCTTTGCAACAATCTCTGCTCCTCGCACAACGGCGAATTTAATACTGGTTCCTCCCATGTCCACCCCGATGCTCATTTCCTGCCGATCGTTCATGCTACTCATTCTATCATATATCTTGACGCAGGAAAAGAGAAAACAATTTCAGCATCATCTGCAAACTGCGCTTCACCCTGCCGGAGAAAAAGGAATAGACTTCTCCTTCCGGCAGTTTTTCATTGCCATGCCGGTGGGAATGCGATAGATTGGAGACCATGAGCGGTAGAATTGGAATCGTCATCGCGTGTGCGTGCCTGGCATCCTGTGTAGGAACCAAGAAACTTACCATTCGCACAACGCCGAGTGGTGCTGACATCTCCATCAACGGCGTGCCGCAAGAAGGAACCACGCCGATGATTGTGACCGTGAACCAGAAACGAGCGCTCGGCATCGTGGCATCCAAGTCCGGCTATGAATCATCTGCTTACACCGTCAACACGCGTAGCAATTGGTGGCTCTCCCTGCTCTGGACCAAGGATGACCCGCGTGCTCAAATTATCCCTGAAGATGAGGTAGATATTACCCTGCGTCGTATTCCTACCGCAGAAACTTTCCGTGCAAAAGCTATGCCGCCGTACGGGGCGCCGCTGAAGAACGCAGACGAGTCGTCCCCTCCCGCACTGCGTGCTTTGCCGAAAAATCTCACAGATTAAACAACAAGGAGAGGCACCGGCACCGCGACGCCGTTCTCAAACGGCCGCTGTTAGATACGGAAGAAGAGAGGTGGAGGGGACACTTTGCGGGAATCCGCGGTATGCCCAGACCTGCTCCGCGGCACGCCCGCAGAGGTACGCCCCGAGCGCGGCAGCATGGAAGCAGGAAAGACCTGCCGCCGCGAGAGCTGCCACGACACCGGCAAGCACATCCCCTTGACCGCCGGTCGCCATAAAAGGCCCCCCACTGCTGTTATAGCACATCGAAACACCATCGGTGACAATACTACGCGCACCCTTGAGTAGCAACGTACAGGAATTTTCGATCGCAAATTGTAAAGCCGTTTGAGTTCTGCTGAGCTCTACGCTCCCGGGGAAGAGACGCCGCATTTCCCCGGGATGCGGGGTGAGGATAGCCTGCTGAGGGAGGCTGAGTCCATGGGCTGCAATGGCATTGAGTGCATCAGCATCCAGCACCACCGGACAATCCACCGCACGCCACAGCTCCTGTATAGCTTCCGCCTCTTTTTTCTGCAGAGGGCCAAGCCCTGGTCCGACCAGAAGCGCCTGCGCCCCCTGTTGCGGCACTTCGGAAATATTCTGCACACCATGCACCATTACCTCCGGAGCCGCTTTCACGGCAAGGATGGAATATATGCTGCGTGGGCAGTAGAGCTCCACCAGACCGGCGCCGGCATGGAGAGCTGCTTCAGAAGCCATGCAGGCGGCTCCGATAAGTCCCGGGGATCCGGCGAGGATACGTACCCTCCCCGCGCAATTCTTGAAACAGGAATATGCACGCCGCGGCAGCAACTGCAGCAACCCCTCATCCGCCACGCACAAATCGCTCTCCCCCGGATCAGCCTCCGGCAGAGGCACACATAGTATGCGTCCCACGAGATCCTCTGCTCCGTCCACGAGCATACCGGGCTTCACACATCCGATGGCAAGGGTGGCATCAGCCCGGACAGAAAACTCACTTTTTGCACCAGTGTCCGCCTGCAGGCCGGTAGGAATATCAACGGCAAGAGTTATGGAACGCGGAGAGGAGGCACGCAGAGAGTTAAGCTCCTGCACAAGGATTGCGTACTCCTGCCGTAGCTCGCCGCGTGCCCCGCTGCCAAGGAGGCCGTCAATGAATAGCGCGCCTTCCGCCCCGATTTGAGGTCTTTCGCGGGAGATCACAAGACAACCGGACGGGACGAGCTCCAGACGATGTCGAGCCTCCGGGGACATCATTTCCACCGTCTCTGCGCAGCGCAGCAAGGTACGCCGGAAACCCAAAGCGTGCGCAATGCCGATGGCGTCTCCGGCATTATTCCCCTTGCCGACATACACGACAGCACAGGGAAAACGACGCACAACATCTGCAAACAGAACATCTCGCCGTAAAACATCAACCGCGTGATCAATGGCACACTGCATAAGCGAGGCAGAGGAGACACCCTCCCTCCCTATGGCCGTTTGCTCCGCCTGTCTCATTGCCTGGCAGCTGTGTACAAACATACAGATGAGGGAAATTACGATGGGGTTTGCATCTCTGGCTCCGGCAGTTCTCCTGCGTGACGCGGCGCGTGGTGCAGAGTGGACCATACGTAGCGTATGAAGATCACTTTCAACGCTGCAGTGAGGGGCACTGCCAGCAATGCCCCCACGATACCGCCCAACACGCTGCTCCAAAAGAGCACCGAAAACATGATCGTCAGGTCGTGCATATGAAGTCTCTTGCCCAGCACACGCGGCTGAAGCAACCAACCGTCCAGCTGACTCACACTGAGAAAGATGAGCAGCACGGCAATCACATGCCCAGCATCGTGCCAGGTCACCCAGGCGATGAGCAGCGCCGGAATACTTGTAGAAATCATGCCAATGTAGGGAATAATGCCCAGAAGCGCCGCAGCAGCGCCGATGGTGATGGCGTATGGCAATCCCATCACCTTAAGGGCAATGCCCAGCAGGATACCGTCAATGAAACTTACCAGCATTTGCCCCCGTACAAAAGAGATGATGTAGTCATTGATCTGGCTGATAGTTCCAACCACCTCTCGACGGAAATTCGACGCGCGCAGCGGCAGGATCGTGTGCCAGTTCCTCTCAATGGATTCCCCTTTCAGCAAAAAGTAGAACAAAAACACCGGAATCATCACCAGCCCGATAACCATCCCCAGTGAACCGTAGATAGCCCCCGCACCAGCAGTGAGCCAGCGTACGCCGGCACGAGTGAGGGACTCGGAGTGGTAATCCAACACGGCGAGCATCTTAGCCGTGTAATCATCGGCCGCCGCCTTCTGAAAGAGAGCCGTGGAGTTGGCAGCAATATCATCACGCCGCGTCTGATCGTAGAGGGTATCGATGACACGCTGAGCCAAAGGATTGGTGTTGACAAAGTTTTGTCCTGTTGTCACCGCGTTGGCGAGGAGCTGATTTTGTTTGGAGAAGAGTAGACTCGTCTGTTCCACCAGCGGCGGCACAATAGCGGCTCCCAGCCCTGCTACCACCACCGCTGCGCCAATCAACACGAGGAGTACCGCGATGATACGTTTGCGCACACGGCGTTGCACCCACACCACGCAAGGATACAAAAGATACGCTAATACGCCCGCTATAATCACCGGCAGCAACACCGGCTCCAATGCCACAAACAGCGCAATCAAACCCAAAAGCAACCCCGCCGTAAGCGCCACGATGGTGAAAATACTCAGCCCGGTGAGCGCACCCCAGCAAGCAGCACGTTGAAAATGCGAAGGATACTCTTTCTGCTCAACCATGATGCGGGAATTCTATGCTCCCCGGGGTGATTCTGTCAACACAAAAAGACTTGACAAAAAAAGGCATTGGTGTATAGTGCGGCGCCGTGGCGATACCCCGCATACCTTCCCTCACTCTGCCCACCGGTAATTTTGACGAAATGCTGGCCATGAGCAATCGTCGTCTCATTGAGGTATTGCGCGCGGCGGTCTTCTCTCCGGAAAATGTGACGCGCTTCTCACCACGTCCGCCTGAAGAACACGACGCCTACATCATCCATCACGAATCCAGACGCATCATCGTGTGCCTCTATGCGGATGGGGAGGAGATATTCCGCTGCTGCCTCGTCCCCAACCAGAACTAATCCTCCCCCTTCCCCGAGGAGGAACGATAGGGAGAAGAGTAGGGTTTCCGAGCCCTTATCTGTTGACTCTCGGACGCTTTTTGCCAGGAGTGGCGCGCGAGGCCATGACCTTTGCAAAGGCGGCGCGCTGCCGGGCACGGCTAACACTGGAGGACACGCCGCTAATTATAAACGACAGCAAAAGGAAAACACCTATGCCACCAGCAAAGTAATGCCACCATTCAGGTTCTTCAATACCGACAACTTGCAGCCAATCGGGAGGATCTCCCAAATACTCTTCCACAGAAAAACCTTCCTTGTGTTCCGTGACAACCACCTTCTCTGTCCGTCCGGCTACAACCCTGGAAGGGGGTGAAGAATGTCTTGATGCGCCTGTTACCGACCCCAGCGCCGTTACTCCACGGTTAATCCGCGATCCGCGGGAGGGAGAACTTGCAGTGCCAGGAGAAGAACTGGTATCAACATCATCGCCTTTCCCGCCGCTGGTCATCCCTGCTACGCTCGTCTGGTCAGACGTTTTCGCTGCCAAAGGGATCGCCATGCGACGCTGCTCATCCTTGTACAAGGCGGCAATCTCATCCGATGTCATTTGAAGTCCCAAAGCGGTACGTGGAGACTCAGGGGAGAGAGTGGAGAGAACCCAACGATTCGTCGCTGGCATTGAGGCAAAAAGCGAGACGCGGGCAATCTTCCCTTTCGACTTGCCGGTTTCATAAAACAGTACAGCCCCATCCTTGAGCTTCATCCGCATGGGGTTCTCCAACCCAAATGTTTCTTGCACAAGCTTGCGCGCCTCCTCGTTTTTCGGAGGAGCCCACTTGGCGTCCTTGTCCAATTTCTCGCCGGCAATGGTCTTGGCATCCTTGAGTCCCACCTTACGCGCAACGGGCTTGTTGTACTCGATAGCGATGAGCAGAAGATCGCCGCTGTCAGCGGCAAAATCCATGAAGACTTTTTTATCTTTTAATTGCCAAGTGCGGCGAATTGTCGCATCTCCAAGTACTTTGTACATGTAATCTTTGCTCAGTGTAGCGTCCGCCTTGTCTCGATTCATAGGCAACGACAAATCGCTGATCTCGAGAGCGTATCCAAAACTTCCCCACAACAAACCCAACACGATCGATATAAAGACTTTACTCATCAACAAACTTTTAAAAATTTTCATAGCTTCCCGTACCATACCGAGCCCTTGTATCACAGAACGTCCCTGTTGTAAAGTGAAAAACGTCATCTGAGTCTATAATAACAAGAGGCACACGTCTCTACGCAAAATCCAGACTCAGTCACGATTTTGGGCTTGCGTATCGCAGTATTTTCCTGTACCATCCGCGCGGGGCTGTAGCTCAGCGGTTAGAGCAGAGGACTCATAATCCTTTGGTCGAGGGTTCGAATCCCTCCGGCCCTATCAAAAAATATGACTTTTTGCGTCTGGTAGAAGTTGCAAGTGACTGACAGGCGCATTTTTTATCTTGGCAAGGTGTTGAGGGGTGTGGTATAGGATGGTTACATTTTTGGTCACATAGCACGGTCACATAAAAAAAATCGCGCTAGACCTAGTGAAACCTAGACCCACGACACTTATGAGCTGGATTGAAAAACGTAAAAGTTGCAGATGCTGGATTGCTTGCTGGATGCAGGGAAGCCGAAAGATTAAACGTTCAACCGGGATTCGCATCGAAGCAGGCGCAGCCGGGCGGCACACGCGCGCTCTGGCTGAGCAGACCGCGGCGGCTATGGAGGCGGCAGCGAGTGGCGAGACGCCCGCACACAAGGCTTGTGACGCGGTGCGCAAGGTCGCTGAACTTCACGGATGCGCCGGGAAGATTCCGACGGTGAGGGAGTATTTCGCAGCGTTTCCGCGGACGGCTAGGGAAAGCACGGAGAAGAATCGCTCTCGGTCGTTCAAGGTGTTTCTGGAGTTTCTGGGGACGGATGCAGACCGGCGGATTGACACCATCACGCCCGCGATTTGCAGGGAGTTTGTGCGGCGTATGCTGAAGAGGGTTTCTCGTAATACGGTGCGGCAGTTTCGTACGTATGTTGCCGCTGTGTTCAAGAGGGCGGTGGAGGTGGATGATTATCTGAGCAAGAATCCTTTTGCGGGGGTGGATATGGGCGTGGAGGCGCGCGCTATCATCCCTGAGCGAGGAGAAGACCAGCAGAAGCGGCTGCCGTTCACGCTGGAGGAGATTCGCTTTATGATTCAGAGCTTCCCGGCGCCTTGGTGCGATATGGTAGCGGTGAGTTTTTACTTGGGCGGCTTGCGGCTGTCGGACGTTTGCACGCTTCGATGGGATGCGGTGAATTGGAGGGAGGGGTATGTTCGGCTTGTGGAGGTGAAGACGCGCAAGGAGCGTTGCCTGCCGATTTTGCCGCAGATGAGGGAGTTGCTGATGCGGAGGCTCACGCAGTCTACGGGCGGCGAGGAGTATGTTTTCCCGAGTATGGCTCATTACTACCTCGGCAGCTCGAAGACCAGCATCTCAACGCAGTTTACAGCCCTCCTCAGGGCGCACGGGATGATTGGGGGGATAGTGAACGCGGGGAAGCAGGCAGGCAGGCGGCGGATGATGAGCGCAAAGTCTTTCCATTCCATCCGGCACACGGTTACCACCTACTTGCGAGGCGGCATGACGGGTACCGCGCTTTTCTCGCCTGATGCGATTCGTGACACCATCGGACATGACTCGGAGGAGGTGGAGCGCGGCTATTTCACGGGGACGCTTACGATGCGCATGAACGTGCTTTCCTCGTTGGCGGCGGCGGTGGAGGATGCCGGACCCGTCATTGATTCCTCTTCGGCGGCGCGCGCGTACCAGCAAGGTGCGTGAGGCGTCGATTTTTCAACCACAAACCAATCTAAACAACTGACCTAATACAACCATGAAAAAAATGACAACAAAAGCAGGAGCCGCACGCGGCGCGAAGCAGGAAAAAGCTACTCGGGAAGATAAGCTTGACCCCAAATCGAAAGAGGGGAGAGAGTATCTACGAGACAGAGCGTGTGAAATTGTCAGACTGGAAAAGGAGTTTGTATCTCTCGCCGCTATGCTCGGAATGACGAGGGCTGAGATGATGGAGAAGATTTGCAGCGTTATTGTGAACTTCAACGAGGGGGAACTCGGTTGTTTAATGTTTTTGATTGAGGGCAAGGTCTTCATCCCATTGTCTTAGTAAATCTAACACATTAATTCTAATCGCATGAAAGATTCTTCAAAAATCAATCCCTTGGTACCAAAGAATCAATACAATAAACTACAAACAGTAAAAACTTCCACAGGAAATCGAAAAAGCCGGTGAATTCCTCAAAATACAAGAAGCAGCACAACTTCAAAACAAACGTCGGTCCAAAAATAAAGAAAATAGAAGTAAGTAAACCAAACGTCTTCACCTTTTCAAACACAGCAACAGCCGTTTGCCGGGGTGGATCCCATCGCTGTTCAGGTAAACCAAACGTCTTTACCTTTTCAAACACAGCAACTCCGCCCATTCTTTCCCTTTCCATGATGTCATTCACTAGCGCATTCACTCCCCAGCTAATGATAAATGGTAATACAAGAAACACAAAGATAACCAGGATCAATAAGAGAGGTGACAGTACGATTGTCAACACCACAGTAAGCCACTCCGGCACACTATACCCCCAATAAGGAGGATAAATGTATAGCGCATAAAGCCCCGCCTGCGCCGCAAGAATAATCGGCGCTCTCATAAAAACAATCAGCCACGCCCCACGCCATGCCTCCTTCACAGCCGCCGCATTCCTTTCCGCTTGCTCCTCGGAATTCTCTTTCTTTCCGTCCATGCCCGCATCCTACCACCCCACATCATCTCTATCAAGCTCAAAAACAACCGCTCTCTTCAAAGTCGTAAATCACAAATAACCAACGGTCTATGCTGCATGATGCGCCGTTAACTACCTATTGGAGATGCTTTTTCTTGGGACGGATGTGGTCATGATGATGGTTCTCAAGAAGCTTCTGCATAGGTTAATGATCCGAAAAAATCTACGCAACGCGCGCGTTATCAATAAATATAAATCATAAATAGCAACCGCATTTTCTAATGCAATTGCCCTAGTGCAAGAGGGGGTTGACTAGTGAGATTTCTCGCGATACTATGAGGGTATGAAAAGCAAGAAATCTCAGAAGAAGGGTCAGGGGAAGAAGGGGAATGAAGCAGGGAATGTGAAGAAGTCCACCGCCACAATGGAGGCAAGGGCTAGGACGGAGGCGGAGAATCCCCCTGAAAGGGAGGAGGCAATGCGGGCAGCGGGTTGTGCTATGACTGAAGCAGAGCAGCGGCATCAGGAAGTATTAAGAGCAGAAGAGAAGTATTGTGAGGCGTGGGATGACCCGTCAAAGACGGTGTCCTGGTGGAAATATGATGAGGCGGAAAAACGTTTTATACCTGAGAGGTGTTCTCCCATTGACGAATTATGGACTGAGACGGAACTTTATCATGAAATCGAAGAGAGAGGACTTCACAAGACGGCAAGGAAGAAGAGGAAAAAATCTAGAGAAGACAGTGACTTGCTTGCCCAAGAGTTGCAGTCGATTTTTGATGAAGAAGGGCAAAAAGGGTTGGAGAGTTATTTAGATCAAGAAAGTCAGCGTATTAGTATTAGTACTACTAGGAAGTACGACGTGTTTCTTGTACGGTATAAAAACGATACATTTGTCAGGGTCGAAAAGAGGGATAAAAGCAAGATTCACATAGAGTGGAATGCAAGGGAGGTTGATGAACTCAAGCGTAGGATAGGTGAGTTTAGCGATAAAGGGATGATAAGGGAAAGTAAAGATGAGACTTCCCGCTTTGTGATGCGAGCGGCACAATTCACTGCGCGCGCTATGGATTGGTACGGTATGAGAATGGAGGAGGTTTTTCGGGCAGTTGACGAGGAGGGGGAACGTTGGAGGGACGGAAAGGTTGTCTTTTCCGAGGAGGATTTGAAGCAGATTTTTAGAAACGACGGAAAAGACCAGCACGACAAGTACATAGAGATACTGGAGGAAAAGAAGCACGAAATTCAAAAGAAGAAACAAGCTTCTGAAGAACTGAGGGAGGAGCTTCGAAAGTCCGATAAACGTCAAGAAAAATAATCTCTCCAAAAAGTTGATGACTCGCCCATTCTTTTGAAGAGATGGGGGGCACGAAAAGCATCATCTCTCCAGAAATTGCGAGGGGACTGTGTTTTTTTGAAGGGATTTTTCTTCTGAAAAAAAGCTTCAAAAAAGGGGGTGTGTATAATGCCCCCATGAATTATTTCATCCATACATTAGATGGCGACCGAGCGCGCGAGATAGCGCAATCGGCGAGATTGTTGAAGCAGGCAGAACTCGCCCGTGCACTCGGGATTGCGGAGAATACACTGCGCGGCTGGAAGGATTGCCCGCGCTTGTATATCGGCAAATCGTCCAGCGGCAAAGCGCGGCGGGTGCGGTACGACCTTGACGAAGTCCGCGCATGGTTGAAGGAGGCTCGCAGTTGCTAATCACCGACAATGAAAACAATTATGGAAAACCAAATCGATGAAGAGCAGGCTCTGGCGCGGTTGCTTGGCGTTGGCTCCGGGTCTCCCGTGGCGACACCAGAGATGCTGATGAGGATGGCGCAGTGGCTACACGCTACGCTGAAGCGAGAGATTGATGCCCGCCCCGCAAGAGGGAAGCAGGAATGGGGCAGAGTCTCTGATATCATGGAGATTTATGGGATATCCCGTGCGCAGGCGAATTGCTGGATGGTGCGACTGCGTGCGGAGGGGAAGGTGCGGGTGCAGAACCCTATCAGCGGCGCGCAGGGTGTAGGAGATACCTTTTACAACCTTGCCGATATTGCCCGGGCTTACGAGGAGAATGCTAAACGATTTTCAAGACAATGAGTGCAACGGATACAAAGCCCGTGATTATCACGGACACGCGGGAACAGACGCCGCTTCACTTTACACACTTGCGGAGTGAGCGCGCTACGCTTGGCACGGGGGATTATAGTGTGCGGGGGCTTGAAGAGGTGTTTAGCGTGGAGCGGAAATCATTGCCTGACCTTGTGGGGAGTTTGACCCGAGAGCGGGCGCGTTTCATGAGAGAGATGCACCGCCTGAGGGGGTATCAATTTGCAAGGCTTCTCATCGTGGGAACGGAAATGGAGCTGGTGCAGATGGTGAACATGGGGCGGGCGAACCTTGCGCAGGTGGAGCATTCACTGCTTGCGATATCCGTGCGTTACGGAGTTCCGGCGGTGATGGCGGACAGTCCCGAGCGCGCCGCCGTGATGGTGGAAACTTGGGCGTGGGTGGCGTGGCGTGATGCTTGCGCGAAGGTGGGGAGGAAAGTGGGATTCCCGGAGTGGTGCGCAGGTGTATTAGTCAAGAGAGAGAGGATGGTGACAGTATGAGACAAGACCCGAACAGAGCTTTAGAGTGGACAAAGATATATCCGGTACAGAGGGCAAGCATAGCAAATCTTTCGCTTGCTGATGCCGGGAGACTTCTCTTGCTTCTTCTCTATTGCGCAGAAAAAGTGAACGGCGGAGTGATTGAAGGCGCACGGAATTGGACGAGAAAACAATGGAAAAATGAAACACTTTTGGATGAAATTCCGAGGGAAAATCAACCAAATTTCTGGCACTTTTCGCAGGAAAATCTTATTGTGGACGCATACGATGCTGAAGCAGAAAAAGCTGTATTATCAAAGCGTAAAGGGGGAATTAAGGGACGAGAAAAGCAGCTAAAAAGTGCGGGGTATCCTGCGGGAGAGTCAGAGTCAGAGAAAGAGATAGAGGAAGAGTATATTGATGATGATGATGACAGCGGGCAAGCCCGCTTGCCGGAAACAATCCGCGAAGTGGAGCAATTTCTTCTGAAGAACGAAAAGCATATGAACCCTGAGCAGGCGGGGGAGTGCGCAAGAGGTTTTTTGGAGATGAATGAGGATAACAGATGGAGAGGCGCAGACGGGCTACCCCTGAGGAACTGGAAGGGAGCGGCGAGAAATTACGCGGATAATTGGAAGAAGCGAAACCGTGGGCAACGAAGAAGCGGAGGAGAACAGAGCTTGAGCAATGCAGTTAAAGTGAAAGATAACCGATACAAAGGACTATGAGCAACCCTAGAAACATAGCGCAGATTCTCCCGCAGTGGATGCAAGCGACCAATGAGCAGGATGAAAAGCGGGAGTATGAGATGGAAAGATACGAGCTTGGATTTCGTACTGATAACCTCGCTCCGAGCGTTAAGGAGGCGCATGATGCCGTGCAATTATGGCTGAACGATATTTTACACGGCGAAAAAAAGCGCGCGCGCTGGGTGACTTTGCACGGAGTACCCGGATGCGGCAAGTCTTATTTATGCACGGCGGCAATAGCGGTACTTGAGAACAACGGGGAAAGGGCGCAAAAATGGAGATGGACAAAATTGCGTGACCGTATATTTTCGGAGGAAGGCTCCGAGCTGATGCGGTGGATTACGAAGATGCCATATCTTGCCATTGATGATTTTCTTTCTGATGATAGAGCGAAGGGGGCAAGCGTTAGCCTGCTTTATGAGCTGATGGAAGCCCGGCTAGGAAAGTGGACGATTTTCACGACTAACCTTGCCCCGGATGATATACAGGATGCGCGCATAACGAGCCGCCTTGTGCGGGGGCGTAACGTGGTAGTTAATATGCAAGATGCGGATGATTACGGATTGATGCAGTACAGGAGCAGACAGACTTTGAACAAACATTGAACCGATACCATGAATCAAGAGAAGATGACAGAGAGGCAGCGGGAGTTTGCCCGGCTTATAGCAAAGGGAGAGAAGCAGGGCGCGGCGTATCGCAAGGCGTTTAATTGCATGGGGCAGAGTGAGACGGCAGTGCGGAGTAATGCAAGCAGGCTTGCGAAAAATGATAACATTCGGCGGCTTATTGAAGAGCTGAGGGAGCAAGCGGATAGTGAGGCGGTGATGAGTCGACATGAGCGGATGGTGCGGCTTTCTAGGCAGGCAGAAGAGGCGGCTAGGGAGGGAGACCGCTCGGGGCTTGTCAGGGTCATTGATACCCTCAACAAGATGGACGGCGCTTACAAGCCGGAGAGGGTGCGGATGGAGAATACTATGAGCATTGCAGATATTATGGACGTGCTGCAAGCGCGCGGGTGCAGACCGGAAGTGCATTGAGCGGGGGAGAGGGAGGGATGAGGGGCTCTGCGTTTTCTATATTCTGCCCGCGGGAGAAATCTTGCGGTCTCGGTCAAATTCGCTGAGACCCGAAGTGCTTGCAGGCGTTTTTTGTATTCAACTTGACCCTTGCCCGCATCATTCAGAGAGGGGGATTAGCTCTTGGGGGCAGAGTATGACACAGATTCTTAAAAAGCGCGGCTATGGTTACATAAATGGTATACATGATTTTGTAACGCGCTTATAATAAATCAATATAGAAACCTCCGGCCCCCTTAGAAAAAAAGATTTCCGCTGCGGGACTGCAGACACCGTTACCTTTTCAACTGCACAGTGCGAGCAGAGGAAGAGCGGAGACTGCGGGAAATTGTGAGCCATGTCGTACTGGGGGGCATGAGGTCGCCATCAAAGCGATCTGCCCATTCCACGAGGAGGATCATGCGTGGGGAAGCGTCAAGGAAATCTTCCCATCCGATGGAGAGAGCCTCTTCTCTCGATTTAAGTCGGTAAAAATCAAAATGCGCAGCGGGGATGCGGGCAGCAGGGTGCTCCAACACCAAACTGAAAGTGGGACTAGAAGCGGGTATGGGAGAACCAAGTCCTTCAAGGATCCCTCGAACGAGACAGGTCTTACCGGTGCCAAGCTCGCCGACAAGACCAAGGACATCTCCGGGTTCGAGAAAATCGGCAAGCCTCCGCCCCAAGAGATGCATATCCCCTTCGGAAAGAACGGACGCAATACCGTTGGGGAAAAATTTATCTACACTTTTCACTATTTTAATAAATTTTGCTTGCCAAGGGAAAGGATTTGCCTATAATGTGCCAGTCCGCGGCCGTGGACGCAACAATAAAATCAGAAAATTATGGCATACGCAGTATTTGCATCCGGCAGCAAGCAGTACAGGGTTACTGTGGGCGATGTGGTCGAGGTGGATCGACTCCCCGACGTTGAGACGGAAGGAGAGGCAACGTTCGATCACGTGCTGATGATTGAAGATGCCGAAAACATCAAGGTGGGCACTCCCGTGGTGGAAGGCGCCAGCGTAAAGGCGCAGGTATTAGATGCTGCGGCGCGCGGTCCCAAAGGTGTGGCATTTAAGTTCAAGCGCCGCAAGGGGTTTCACAAAAAGAAAGGCTTCCGGGCTGCTTTGACCAAGGTGAAAATTACTGAGATAATCGCTTAATTATTAACATTTTAACGAATTTCAGACATGGCACATAAAAAAGGACAGGGCTCTGTACGAAACGGACGCGACTCTCGCAGCAAGCGGCTCGGCGTAAAAAAATTCGGTGGTCAGTCTGTGGTAGCCGGCAACATTATCGTACGCCAACGCGGCACTAAGTTCCACCCCGGCAAGGGTGTGGGCATGGGACGTGACTACACCATTTTCTCGCTGATAGACGGTCGCGTATTTTTTGATCACGAAGGTCGGCGCGTGAATGTAACCGAGGACCCTACTGTGTAAACGGGTCCCGGTCGGTCTAAAAGCGATCAAGCTTCGGCCCCGCGTGGCGCTCCACCGCGCGGGGTTTTGCATGGAGGGATCCCGACGCCCAGGTAACAGACAAGCCACTCGCACGACCAGCATTAATCCCTCACGGCGCTCTATACCCTCCATGACGATGTGGCGTCGGTGTAGTTCTCTATGGTGCGGGACGATGCAGATCACACCGGATCCTGACTGCGCGTCGCGTCAATGTAAGCGTTCGACCGTGTGCGGTCGTACCCTGCATAGAGCATGATGGCTACCATGGCCGGGCAAGGGTCGCCGCCACACACGTCTCCGCTGTGCCATCCATCTTGAGCCTTCTTCCTTACTGAAAATGGTTGACAGGATTTTCTTCAAGCTCGATGTTTGTGAGCTGTTTCATGCCCGTTGTCTCCTTATCCAGTTACGTCAGTTCTTTTTCTGTCGGCATTCCTCCTCCTCACCGATAAATCTGAAAAGGAACCTCCCGCGGGCATCAAATTCTAAATAGACTTGACATGAATCCTCTCTTCCTCTATATGGAAATCCAGTAACCCGAAACTTGTTATGAAGAAATACCTAACAGCTGCTACGATGACATTCCTCGCGATGGCAGTATCCTGCGTACTCAGCTCTTGTATCAGTGCCATCGCTGGGCAAATCGTTGGACAACAAGTGCGCCACATGGGCAATGAAACTTTGAAGCGGGGCGATCAAAAATGGGAGGAAGTCACCGGTGAAGCCTACAAAAAGATGATGCAGGCAGCAACCGTTGCGCAGAGTGCAAAAGTTACCGTATCAGGTGGTCTGCTCTCCATGGTGCGGAAATCTGCCGCATTTACCCCGAAGGATTACACCCTCTCTCCTGATGAATTGGCTCAACTCAAAGAGATATTATTGCGCACTAAGGAAGTGCCTCAAGTTCGACGGCTGGTGAGCATTCATCCGAAGGTAAAGCGTACATTGCTGCTCTTTGATTCCTCCGGGAAGTGCCTCTGCAGCATTGATTACGCAACAGCATGGAAAAAGGAATCAGAACTGGAAAATAGCGGCAAACAGTACTCCGCTGCCGCATGGTACCTGCCGGACGCGGATTATGATACCCTGCGTGCTCTTCCCTCCCTGCGCGAGGCAGATGCATATTCTGCCCAAGTGCAATAACCATCGCACAAGCTGCTTGCCAAAGCAAAGGGCTGTGTGGTAGAGTAGGATGCATGGATTATCGCACCTATCTTCGCCGCAATCCGGATGCCCATGGCTATTTCGGGAAATATGGGGGCGCCTACCTGCCCCCGGAATTGGAGCCCGCCTTCAAGGAAATCACCGAGGCCTATCGCAGCATTTGCCACTCAGCCCAATTCATTAGCGAGCTGCGGCGCATTCGCAAGCAATTTCAGGGACGCCCTACACCGGTTTATCACTGCGAACGTCTGTCTCGACTCAACGGCGGCGCGCAGATTTACCTCAAACGCGAAGACCTGAACCACACCGGCGCCCACAAGCTGAACCACTGCATGGGCGAGGGACTGCTTGCCAAGTTCATGGGCAAAACCAAAATAATCGCCGAAACCGGCGCCGGTCAGCACGGCGTTGCCCTGGCTACGGCAGCTGCTTACTTTGGTCTGGAGTGCGAGGTGCACATGGGTGAGGTGGATATCGCCAAACAGGCACCGAATGTGACCCGCATGAAGATGCTTGGCGCCAATGTGATCTGCGTAAAGCACGGGTTGCGCACGCTGAAGGAAGCGGTGGATTCAGCATTTGAGGCTTATCTGCGCGATTACAAAACCGCTATTTACTGTATTGGCTCCGTGGTGGGTCCTCATCCCTTCCCAATGATGGTGCGCGATTTCCAAATGGTCGTGGGACAAGAAGCGCGCGAACAATTTGTCGAAATGACGGGTATCCTGCCGGATATTGTCTGCGCCTGCGTCGGCGGCGGTTCAAATGCGATGGGCATGTTCCCCGCGTTTCTCGATGACCCCGTGGAAATCTACGGCGTAGAACCTCTCGGGCGAGGGGAAAAACTTGGCGATCATGCTGCTTCCATGAGTTACGGTTCCGAAGGTGTCATGCACGGCTTTAACAGTGTGATGCTGAAAGATGCTGACGGCAATCCCGCTCCAGTTTATTCTATTGCCAGTGGACTGGATTACCCTTCTGTCGGTCCGGAACATGCTTACCTACGCGATTTAGGTCGCGTGAAATACGTAAATGCTACGGATGAGGAAGCAATCGACGCCTTTTTCAAACTTTCACGCTACGAAGGAATTATTCCTGCTCTGGAGAGCTCTCATGCCATCGCTTTTGCCTTGAGAAAGGCGCGAGAGATGCAAACCGGCGCTATCCTCGTCAACTGCTCTGGTCGTGGCGACAAGGATGTCGATTACGTTGCTGAGCATTTCGGCTACGGGGAGGATCACGTCTTCCCTCGGGAGCAATCCTCACGCTATTCAGAGTACTCAGCCCAGGTGGAGCTTGTCTCCCAGACGCGCACTCGTTCCAACTGTACACAACGGCGTACAGAGTAGCGAGTTGCGGTATTCTCAACTGCTTGCGCAAGAGCTTCTTTTGCGCGATAGTACACTGTGGCAGCCATTGCTTCGCTGGTGGGATCGCTGTGCGGAAAAGCGATAATGCGCTCGCCGTACGCCTCCCGGAGAGCCGCATAATGCGGATCATCAGTATTCATGCACAGCGCATGATCAAACTTTTCCAGCACTTCACCCAAAATTTCATGCACTGCCTTAAAATCCAACACCATATCGTTCTCATCCAAGCTGTCGGCAACAAGCACCACTTCCACACTCCGCGTGTGCCCGTGCGGAAATTGGCAATTCCCCGGATGTTTCGAGAGCAGGTGCCCACTCTCCAGCTCAATGGTTTTGCAAATGCGGTACATAGTTCTCTTCAACACGTGGGAATAACCCCTTTTTTCAAGATGATGTTGCCGTACTTCGCGGTCTCGCCGCTCACGACCACGGCGTAGGCTTTCCCCGCCCGAACATAAAACGGGTAACGCTCCATGCGCTCAATCTTTCCATCGTACCCTAAAGCCTCTCGATATTTCATCTCCACTGCCGGGTCAACTTCGTCCCCTTCCACCGCAGCCATCATCACCACGGGCGTCGCATACGAATCCAGCTCCAGCAAAGGAATGATCCCCGCCAGCAACTGCACCGCCCCCACGCCATCCGCACGTACAACGCGGCTGTTCATCGCGTGCCCCGGAAAATGTGCATCAGAGATCACGATCTCATCTCCATGCCCCATTTCCGCCAATATCTTCAGCAGTTCGGGCGACACAACCGGCGATATCCCCTTCAACATAGTACCCGCAGTGTACCACACCACCCTGCCCTTGGCAAGCCGACACTCAGCTTTTTGCTCTCCAATCCCTGAGCTGCGCGGGGAACACGCAATCGCGGCATGAGTTTTGCGTACAGAAGTCGCCGACAATCTGCAAAACAGACTGATGTGCATACTCGTGCTTGAACAATTCGGTCAGGTCGTTCCTCTCTCCAAAAAGCTCGCGAGAGGCGTTCAACACTCGCCTGCTCATGACTCCTGAAGGCAACCGCAGGTACGCAGACCACGCCAAATCACTCGCATCATCCACCAACACATAGTTGCTCAGGAAAGCATTTACGCGCTGCAGCCCCACGAGAGCTACGCGACGCTGCATAGGTGGAGAACTGATCGTACAACGCCAATCCCAGAACTCATGCCGAAGACCAGTGAGAACCCGGCAGAGCGCGGGAAGATTTTCCGCATTCAACAGCGGGTTGATCGTGCGCCAGCGTTGCACACTCACAGCCAGCGCTGCCACACGCCTTTGAGGATGATTCGCCGGTCTGACCCCCGTGTAACACCAAGACGGAAAGCGATTCATCTCCACCCCAAAGAGCGACTGCAACTTCCACCATTCGTCCCATAGTTTCCGGTAATACTCCCGCGCTTCATCATCTGCGCCTGCCGGGAACGCCGGTTGTAAAAAACCCGCCACGCCAAGCAGCATCGCCTCAGCCCGTTGCTTTAGTGCATTCAGAGGAGCCCGCCGCGCCAACATCACCATCTGCTCCTTGTTCGCGCTGTAACCCAGCGTCTCCGCCCACGCCTCGTACCACGCCTGCCGCCATCCGAGAGCCTCCACTTTATCATGAAACCGCTTACGCTTACACGAGACGCGATAGGATGCTACGGCTTGCAACAAATCTCGAACATCCTCTACTTTCATCTCCGCCAGAGGATAGCGACACGGATTCGCCGGGTACACCGATAAACACTCCGGCCGCCGCATTCGATTGAGCGCCTCCCGTACGCGTTCCGGACTCAGGTAAAGCACCGGTACCTCGCTGTGCTGTTCCGTGCGCGTGTACCACCCGGAAGGCGGCGGAGAAAGCACGATGTGCAATGCCACACGGTTGAAATCGGGATTGGAACCATGCCCATGTCGTTCCCAGTCCTGCGCCTGCGGGTCAATCTCTACATCCCCGCGCACCGCCTTGCCATCAATCTCAATCTCCGCCCTCAGAAAATCCGGTCCGGCGCCATGATTCCATTCGCCGAACTCCACGATATTCACAAAACGATGCTGCGTCGTTTCCCCGGTAGTTCCAAGCATACCGGCCGCCCACAACCGTTGCACTTCGAGCTCGCTTACCTCTTTTTCCTTCTCCGCCACCCCGAAATCATCATCCCCGAACACCTCTGCAAGCAAGCGCCGGTACCTTTCCGCTGCTCTCAGCGCAATCTGACTACGCCTCGCCATGTTCCCGCTCGTGTCGCATCAAATCTTCCTCCAGGGTTTCGCACACATAACCGAAGGTGACATCATTTCTGGTACTCATGGATCTCAGTGTGTTATGCGCCTCCAGAACGTGGCGCGTACGCCCTATTTCATCCATCGTTCCGTCCGGCGCTTCCGGAGCCTGCGGATCAGCCTGCAGCACCGCTCTCCGATCTTCCTCCGTCCCACGCCATTCGGCCTCGGGCGGGTCTATTTCCAGCAGCATGTCCAGCCCGAGACTTTCCATGGATGCCCGTGCGCGGGCGGAAGGAGAGGCCACCTCCACCCTGCCTCCCAACGCCGCGCACTTTTTTGCTACTCCTGCCAACGTCCCCATGAAGGTGCTATCCACCCCGGGACACATCTCCAAATCCACCACAATCCTGTTCCCGCCGAGCTTCAGATAATCGTCGCAAACCCCTTTCAGTAAGGGACTGTTGACAAAGCAACCGCGCCCGTTGCAACGCACCCACAGCATATCTTCAAATTGATGATAAATCAACGTTGTATCCGCCATATCTCGATCGCGTTTTCTTATCCTAACACGCGACGTTCTTCCTTGGCAAGTATAAAAAACGTTCCTCTGGGTCAATTTACGACGTAATATCAAATGCAAGAGAAGAGCAAAAAGGATTGATTTTTGCGCGGTAACGGATATACTTCCTGCCGGATGCTGACGATCAAAAACCTTACGAAAGCCCATGCAGGGCGCACCCTTTTTGCCGGAGCTGAGCTCGTGCTGAATTGGGGCGAGCGCATGGCGTTAGTGGGGCCGAATGGAGCGGGAAAATCCACGCTTTTTCGTATGATCATGGGCGAAGATTGTCCGGATGAGGGTGAAATACAGCGTGATGAGTACGCCACGATCGGTTATTTGCCCCAGGAAGCGGGCGACCCCAGTGACCGCACTGTGCTGGAAATCGCCATGAGCATCAACCCCGATATGCAGCGAGCCATCCGCACCATGGCGGAATGCGAGGCGAAGGGCGACCATGCCAGCGAGGCGTATGCTCAAGCCGTAGATACCTACACCGCAAACGACGGGTACCGCCTGGAACCGAAGGCAAAACGCATTCTGAAAGGGCTCGCGTTCAAAGACGAAGACTTCAACCGTCCGGCGCGAGAAATGAGCGGTGGCTGGGTGATGCGAGCGCACATGGCGCAGCTTCTGGCCGCAGAGCCGGACCTGCTCATGCTCGACGAGCCGACCAATCACCTCGACCTGATGAGCCTGCTGTGGCTGCGGCGCTACCTGAAGAATTACCCCGGAGCCATTCTCATGATTTCGCACGACCGCGATTTCATGGATGAACTCGTGGAGGCCGTGTGTGACATTGAAGACGCTCAACTCGTGCGCTACACGGGAAACTACAGCGCTTTCCTCGAGCTGAAAGAACAGCGGTATGAACTCCTGCTGGCGGCCTGGCGCAACCAGCAACGCGAGATCGCCCACTTTGAGGCTTTTATCGACCGCTTCCGTTCGGTGGCCTCCAAGGCAGCACAGGTGCAGAGCCGTATCAAGCAACTGGAAAAAATCAAACGCATCGAAAAGCCGCGCCCTGCCCGCAAGGTTTTTAAATTCATCTTTCCCCAGCCCCCGCGCAGCACGCAGCGTGTCATCGAACTGGAGCATGTGAGTCAATCCTACGGGAAGCGTCGTATATACTCGGATCTCAACCTTCTTGTGGAGCGCGGCCAGCGCATTGTGCTGGTAGGACCGAACGGAGCCGGCAAGTCCACTCTGCTCAAGATTCTCGCCGGCGTGGCGCCCATTGATGGCGGACAGCGCACGGTGGGAACGACGACGCGCATCGGCTACTTCTCGCAGATGCGCTCAGAGAATCTTACGCCGAATTTCACCGTGTTGGAGGAAATCATGAAGGCGGATCCCGAGCTGCGTGAAGAAGAGGCGCGCGGTGTGCTCGGCAGCTTCCTCTTCCGTCGTCTGGATGTGGAGAAGCGTGTGGAGGTTCTTTCCGGCGGTGAGAAATCACGCCTCAGCCTCGTGAAATTTCTCGTGAATCCGCCGAACCTGCTCCTCATGGATGAACCGACAACGCATCTGGACCTCATGAGCGTGGAGGCTCTTTCCCAGGCGCTGAAACGTTACGAGGGAACACTGGTATTTATCTCGCACGATGTGCACTTCATCCGTTCACTTGCTGAGAAAACACTGCATATCAACCATGGTGTGCTCACCCCCTACGCCGGCGGTTACGATTATTACCTAGAAAAATCCGGTGTGCTGGATGCCGATCTTGGGATGGATCAATAAGCTGCATTCGTCTCTGCTCCCTCCATTTCCGCTCTCGCTACAGCGACATTAACGCCAGCGCCGGTTACAGAATCGGCTTTTAATTCGGGCCGATCCCGTACCGCAGGGCAAACGCATTAGAAAATTGGATTCATTTTTGGAAAGGAGGCAGGACGTTCATTTATGCTCTAATTCGTTGCC
>CANRKR010000015.1 GCA_947631275.1 uncultured Akkermansia sp. | reverse complement strand
CGATAGGTCCCGCGAAAGTAGATCGCTGCCAGGACTCAATACGACCCGCAGAGTTAACTCCTCTGCGGGTCGTTCCTGTTTTGGGGAGTTTGTCAGATTTCTCAGAAGTCGTATCGGAGACCTGCGGCGAGATTCCACGAAGTCATGCTGCTGCGCAGCTCCGCCCCGGCGTTGAAGAGCAGCTGCGTGCGGTCATTCACCGGCGCGCGCAATCCTATGCCCAACTGCAACGCCGTGCTGCCCACCTCTGCCGACTCCACCTCGCGTGTAAACTCAGGATCTTTCAGCAGCGCTGCGCGCACCTTGCCCTGCGTGTCGCCCATGTCCTGCAACACCGCCCCGCGCGCCTCAAAGATCACGCTGCGGTTGAGCGTTTCCTCCCCCATCGTGCACATCCAGCGCACCCCCACTCCCACCGTCGCTGTCGTCCAATCCTGCTTGCCCACGTGCAGCGGCAGAGCATCGACTCCGGTTTCGTCATAAGCCTTTATGCTCCCATGCATCACGGAAGCGGTGAAGAGCGGCTGGAGCAGCGCGGTCCCTTCCGAGTTCCCCGGTAAATCGTAGGTGAGCTCGTAGAGTGCGCCGATGCTCGCCACCACCGTGTGCGCGATGCGTCGGCGCTGCATTTATTTTTGCAATGAACAGCTCATTTTTTTCTTGTGCATCGTATTTGAAAAGATATATACTATCACGTAATCTGGAGGGGCTGTACCCTGACTGGATTATGCTTTATCTTCCCTAAATCCTGGGCCATCAATGAGACTCCACCTTCCTTTTCCCCTTTGCAAGGCGCTGTTGGCTTCCCTTGCCGCGTTTTCTTCGCCTCTTTGTGTACCGGCTACCGTGGCTTCAGCTTCGGGGTTGGTTGCGGCAAGCGCCCTCCTTTTTGTCCAGCGGGCAGAGGGTGCCGCGCTTTCGACTAATCGCGCCACTTACAACGGCAAGACATACGCGGGCGTCATCGTAGATATCGATACTAGTGCGGCAGGCAACATGTCGAGTGCGACTTACAGGGTGGGGCAAACAAGTTGCAAAGGAACGGATACATTCCTTATCACTGCGGCGGGAAGCATGGAGGGGGATTCGACCCAGAGTGGACCACTGGCATTTTGGAAAAACACGTGGAACGGCAGTGGCACTGCCGCTGCGACCTATGGACACACTTTGCGGTTGAGCGGCGGATGTACCCTTGACTTTTCCCCTATGTATCTTGGAGGTTTGATCGCTGAGTCCACTGGGGAGGATACCGGAGGAAACGACTATGAATATACGATCTCCAGCCACCAAAACGCGAATCGCGTTATTAATTTAGTAAGTGGAGCGGCGAATGTGCTATTTACAATCGGTGCCAACACAAAATTTGGCGGTAATGTACTAACGTTCAATGTTAATTCAAACACTACATTCGAGATAGCTGCGGGGAAGAAGCTGGACATAGCGGGGAATAATCCGACAACGGTGAACTTCGGTGCCTTAGCGCTGGGGAGTGGGACGACGCTTACGATTCGGAGGGATGGGGAGGGAAGGGAGGGGGTTGAAGTGATCTGCGGGAAAATAACGTCACCCACCAATTCCACCTTGGTTCTTGAGGAGGGTGCGACGCTGACGTTGCTTGCAACTACGGAAAAGAACGGCAACAAGACGGTCGACGTCACGGACACAATCACCAAATTGAGAGGGAGAGGGACGTTGAGTTCAGAAGCTCGTCTGGAAGTTATGGGAGATGATTTTAGCGGGACTATTAATGCTCAGCACAATCTTACGTTGGGGAGGGACTTCAAGGGTGCCACCGTCAACATGAATGGATCATCATCAAACTCCCTTGTTCTGACGGCGGGTGTGACCTTGGACGGGGTGACGATTAACATGGGGAACGTCAGGGATATCCATGTAGGGACGGAACAAGTTGTGGCGCTATCAAATTGCACAATTAATGGCGAGAATACGACTTTCACGATTGATTCCAAGTCGAGGGTTTCGATAGACGACAAGACCACAGCAACGAAAGGCGTTACCATTGAAGTGGGGACGGGCAAACCGGGAGAACGATTCAGGGACACGGCGAGAGGGACGTTGGATCTCGGCGGGAAGAACCTGAATGAAAACATCGACGTGATGGTGAATGAGGGAGGGTCGCTCGTCGGTATCGGTGCAGGGACGTTGGAGCTCGTGGGAGAAAGCGCTCTGCTGGTCGAAGGAAAAAACCTGTGGGAAGACGGCACGGAGGCTGTTTTGCAGTACACCCAGGGGATACCGGAAGAGAAAAAGCTGCGGACCAAGGTCGACAAAGACGGAAACACAGATCTCTGCATCTCCCTTGGGAGGGATTTGACTTATCGAACGAAGGATAAAGAATTTGATTTCCTTATATGGCTGGCCGATGCAGAGGTGGATGTTGATGAGAGTGTTTTGAAAGTACGCACGCAGGGAATCGGCGGCTTTTTTTGCTATGCGGAAACGGAATTGACCGAGGATGGGCATACGCTGCTGCGTTTGCACGGGAGCAGGGAAGGGGTATGGAACGCATCGACCCAGGGAGGCATCAACCAGTCCGAATGGCAAACTCCCTCGTGGAATGGGGGAGATGGGCAGTACAGTGAAGGACGGTGGAAGATGGTGAATGTGGACGCGGCGATGGATGTGCGGTTGGTTGAGGGGGGAGAGGAGGAGAAGCTTCAGCTCAATCTTCTCACAGGGACAGCGGATCTCACGATCTACTCAGAGATGGAGAATGCCGCGACTATCGTGTTGCACAACAGTGAGGACGTGGATCCGGATGGCAGGTACACGATGGACTTTTCCACGACCATGCAGGGAAATATCATCGTGAACGAGGAAAAGGAGCTCGGCCACGGAGCCGTGAATTTCCAGAAGACGGGGGAGCGCACGTTCACGTTAGCGGGGAATGTGACGGCGGGGAAAAGCCAGTTAACGGTATCTGAGGGCAAGGTGGTTCTGCAGGGTAAGGATAACGTCCTTGGCACGATTGACGAATTCGGAGAGGCGGGGGAAAATGGAGAGGAAGGGAAAGAGGGGACGCTGCAATTGGAAGGGAAGTTAACGTTGATGGACAACACAACGCTGGAGGGAGCGGGGAGCTTGATCGGCGAAGGAGACCTCGCAATGAAGGGGAGTAAGACATTGACCGTGGCGAAGGGATTCCAAGGCGTCCGGAGCAGCATCACACTGGACTTGAATGACGACAGCAGCGGTTTAGAGTTGAAGGGGGGGGAAGAAGACGTCGTCCAGTTCGGAGGCATCCGGGGAGAAAAGGAGAGCGCGTCCGTGAACCTCGGCGAGGGGGGCAAGCTTGTGCTCAAGGGAGGGAAAGAAGAAAGCTACGGCGGGAAACTGGAAGGTGAGGGCAGCATCACTGTATGCGGCGGGAGCAAGCAGACCATCATTGGCGCCGGTGACGACTCCGAATCTGTGGGGGTTTCTCTCGAAGCGGGGTGGGATGGGGAGCTGCATCTGCAGGGAGAGGGGAGCTACAAGAGTCTGTCGGTGCTGAAAGATAAGGACGAGGATGGGCATGATTCCTACGGGAAGCTCTACATTGAATGCCGGGACGGGGAGGAGAGCCGGATCACCATGGACAGAGGCGGCATTACTCTGCAGAGTGGTACGGAGACACACTTGGAGCTTAGTGCGCAACATGTGTTGGGAGGGAATCCGCAGCAGAGGCAAGCGGACGGAGGAGCTCTTGGAGACCCTCTTCTTTCCACGGACGGGAAACTTCAAGTGGAGCGAGGGGCAAAGCTCTATATCAATCTCGTGGGTGCCGGCAGTGGAATCATCTCGGAAGATCCGCTTGAGTTGGTGTTGATTCAGGGAGCGTATTTCGATGATAGCAACGGTGGCTACGGGATGAACGGAGAGATGAAGAAGGGTTCAGGGCTGGAGTACACCGCGCTGCTGGATATATATTATGAGAATTTGCGCGTTGAGTTTGGTGAGCGTGGACAGGTGGTCCTCGCTGGGGATAGACGCAAGGAGAATCTGCTGACGGATGTGGCGAACACGTCCAACTCGGCGGCAGGTTCGGATCTGCTCTGGAATACGACGCAGAAGAATGATCCTGAATTGAGCGACACCGCCAGCGCACTCAGCAGGGTTTTCTGCGGGATTATCGAACAGATGGAGAGCAATCCGGACAGCGCGCGCAAGGCGCTGGCGGCTGTGGCCGGCAGCGGTGCAGCAGTGCTGGGCAGCGCACAGAGAGATGCCTTGCGTGGGCAAATAGGACGGATGCGCGATCGCGCCACTCAGCTTGGGCTGGCGGAGGGGTATTCCTACGACCGTCTCCCCTATTGGCATGCCTGGGTGGAAGGAGTGGGCTCCTACAACAAATTGAACGAGGACGGGAATGAGAGCGGCTACACGCTTTCCTCCTGGGGGGGCACGCTGGGGGTGGATGTCGATCTGACGGAGAACACCGCTTTCGGCATGGCGTTCACAGCGCTGCGGGGGGATCTGAAGACGAACGGGGCGGATAGCGGCAGCGGGAACCTGGATTCGTACTATGTGAGCGCGATGCTGCGGATGCAGCGCCGACGCATCGCGCACACGGTGGTGGCGAGCATCGGGGCGGATGATGTCGAGCTGGAGCGTCGGGTGAATTACGGAGGCGGAAGCTACAGCTCCAAAGGGAGCACGAGCGGTGAGAGCTTCGGCGCACTCTACGAGCTTACCTACGATTTACCGGGGAACTCGGAAGGGACCGCGCTGCTCCAGCCGCTCTTCACCGCTTCCGTGATGCATGGGAGCATAAAGGCTTATGACGAAACCGGAGTCGATGCTCTGCCGCTGCACGTGGGCAAGCAGGATTGGACGACAGCGACGGTGGGAGTGGGGGTGCGCTGGATGTGCACGATGGGGGAGGAAACGCTCAACCGCAGCGTGATCTTTGAGGCGCGCGGGGCGGTGTTGCAGGACATGGGCGACACGCAGGGCAAGGTGCGCGCAGCGCTGCTGAAAGATCCTGAGTTTACACGCGAGGTGGAGTCGGCAGAGGTGGGCAGCACGGCGTTGCAGTTGGGCATAGGATTGCGCGCGCCGGTGAATGACCGCACGCAGTTGCTCTTCAACGCCGGGGCGGAGCTGCGCAGCAGCATGACTTCGTGGAATCTCGCCGCAGGTCTTCGATACGACTTCTGAGAAATCTGACAGACTCCCCAAAACAGGAACGACCCGCAGAGAGGTTAGCTCTGCGATCTTGCTCGGGTTGCGCGTCTGTTTTGTGCCGAATTCAGAGATTCAATGTTTGAAATTCGTAATTCTCTTGTCCCACGTGGGAGCTTGTGGTAGAGTGGGGGCGTGATGGATCGCGTGATGAAGAGCTTGGCGGTAGTAGCAGCGCTGGGTGGAAGCCTGACGGTGGGGGGTGAGGTGTTTCCAACGCCGCAACAGGTGGAGATGGGCGAGGAGCTGACACGGGTGGAGAGGGTGACAGTGCATGTGCGCGGCGGGGAGGGGGAGCAGCCCGGGGATGCGATGTGGCAGAGAGTGCCGACGGACAAAGAGGGAGCATACGCTCTGCAGGTGCGGCCAGGTGAGTTGGAAGTGTGGGCGAATGATGCGGACGGGCTCTACTACGCCAAGCAAACGATCAGCCAGCTGCTGGTGGGAGTAGAGGGGGCGCAGGATGCGCAGAGGGACCCTTTCCCCGGGAAGGAAGCCGGAGAAGTCGCAAAACTTGGGTCGTTGCCGGTTGGGAGTATTGTGGACTGGCCGGACATTCCATACCGCGGGGTGGTGGAAGGTTACTACGGCATCCCGTGGAGCGCAGAGGCGCGGCGATCGCTATTTGCGTTCTTCGGACGCAACAAGATGAATACTTACATTTACGCCCCGAAGGACGACCCGTATCACCACGGGCAAGGTTGCTACCAGCCGTACCCTCAGGAAAAGGCAGAGGAGATTCGCAACCTGGTACAAGAAGCACGGAAGCACCACGTGCGTTTCGTGTGGGCGATCCATCCGTCCGACACGGTGCACTGGGATCAGCAGAACGGGGAAGAGCAGCTGGAGGGATTATGCCGAAAGATGGAGGCGATGTATGAGCTCGGGGTGCGAGATTTTGGAGTGCTGGTGGACGATAGCTCCGGGGAAATTTCTCGCACGGAGAGGCAGGTAACGCTGGTGAATTATCTGGTGGAGCATTTTATCCGCAAGCATCCGGAAGTGAACCAGACGGTGGTGATGTGTCCGACTGGGTACAACCGCAGCTGGGCTGATGTGGGTGCGCTGCACGAGCTTGGGGAGAAGTTGGCGCCGGAGGTGCAGATGATGTGGACGGGAGACACCGTGGTGCACGACATCACACTGCCGGGGCAGAGATGGGTGAATGAGCATGTGGGGCGCCCGACCTTCGTCTGGTGGAACTGGCCGTGCAATGATTTCAAGCCCGGGAGGTTGTCGATGGGACGGGCATACGGGCTGGGCACGGAGGAGGAGATGAAGCGTCAGATGAGCGGATTTGTGGCAAATCCGATGCAGCAGGCAGAGGCGAGCAAAGTAGGTTTATTCGGCGTAGCATGCTATGCGTGGAATATTACGCGCTTTGATTCGTTGGGGAGTTGGGAAGCGGGGATAGCGCGACTTTATCCAAAGCACCAGACCGCAATGCAGATATTCTGCAATCACAATTCATATCTGTTGCCCAACAACCACGGGTACGAGCGGGAGGAGTCCGTACGCCTTGCGCCGGTGGCGCAGCAGTTTGTGAAGAGTCTGGAGCAGGAGAAGCTGAATACTGCCGCTGCCGGTGTGCTGACCCGGGAGTACCGCAGCATGCAGGATGCTGCCCGGGAGTTGCAGGATGGGGAACCCGCACTGAACGAAGAAATCGGACCGTGGTTGAGATGCTTCGAGCTTACGGGGAAGGCCGGGCAGCTTGCCGTCAATAACCTCATAGCCGATGATACAGCGGCGCAGGTGGAGTCGTTCTTTGAACTTGTGGATACACTGACCGCCATGCGCAATCTGGAACGCCCCGGATGGCAGGGGAACCGCGTGGTGATGGTAAAGGATGTGGAGGTGGCAAGCTACGCGCTCGCTCCGGCGTTGCAGTGCGCTTTGCGTCAGGGAAACGAGCAGATCTACGCCAAACTGGCAGGGCAACCGCATGTTTTGCCTCTTTTTTCCTCCAACCGCGGGAACCCGGCAGAGGGTACGAGTAACCTGCGGGATGGCAGCGTACGCACTTTCTGGTCCACCGAGGAGGAGCAGAAGCTCGGTGATTGGTTTTGCCTGGATTTTGGAGCGCCGCAGGATATTCGACGCGTGAATCTGCTGATGGGCGGTGAGCGTGCCGAGGATTATGCGCTTGCCGGGCAGTTTGAGGTGTCTGACGATGGAGAGCGATGGAAGCCCATCGGCCGGGAACGCCGCGGACCGGCGGCCACGTTGAACCTGACCAGGACACCGGTACGGGCGCGTATGGTACGTTTTCGTGTCACCCGGCCTCAGAAGAGGTGGATATCCATCTACGATTTTTCTGTCAATTGTGTGCCGGAGCCATACGTGATTTCCAACATGGCAGCGCGCCCCAGGCTTTCTGCAGCGATTGTAAACGAAGCGGTAGCCGTGAATCGCGTGATGGAAGTACTCACGCTGGATCCCGGTGAGTTTATTGAGTTGGAAATACCCGGGTCAGTGCGTCCCTCTTTTGTGGAGTTGAATCTGGAGGAGGAACAGATTGACCAATGGGCGCGGATTGAGCTTACTACCGAAGAAGGCGAAATCATCCGGCTGAAGGGAACGGCTGAAAAGAATCGCATTTATGTGCCAGAACCCACGCAGGAGGCAGTGCGCAGTCTGCGTGTCACGAATGCCGGTGATTCTTTGCGTCGCATCTGCATCACTCTCTTCCGCGTCGGCATCTCCGAGGATGTGGGGCAGGGGCGCTATGGCGTGCTCACGGATGGTGATCTCTCCACTTCGTTGGATTGCAGTGATGCAGAGCGGCGGGTGAGTATTCCGCGCACTCCGGGCACAGGGGAGGCGATTGTGGTGGGAACGGCAGAGTGCAGCATTGAGGGTGCGGAGGCGCTGCCCAGTGTATCGAGGCACTTGCACCGCTTCTCTCTGCCGACAGAGGCTGAAGAACTGCACGTGCTGATTCCGAAACAGGAGGGCAAGTGTATCAATGAAATCATTCTGAAATAATTCTCATGAATATGGTGAAAAAGGAAATACTGGGCATCCTGGTCGGATTGTGCGGCTTATGCTGTGGTGCAATCGGCGCTCCGACTGTCAACCACGTTTACATTCTTACCGGGCAGAGCAACTCACTCGGTGCGGTAAAGGGGAGCCCCGCCAGCGAAGAGCAGTTGGAGCGCTACAAAAGCTCAGGGAAACTCTGGAATGGCAACATGAAGCGCGACACCGGCGAATGTTTTGAGAGTTCGCCGGAGTGGGTCCCGGTGGCGCCGCAGCTGCCGGACTACAATGGAGGGCTTTGCATGGGACCCGAGTACGGCTTCTGTTCGATGATGGAGAGACGCGGATGGCGGAGCGGGAAAAGCGGGCAGCTCTACGTCATCAAAGCCTCGCTGGATGGCGGAGGCAATAGCTGCTGGCTTTCCGACTCTCCCGGGTATAAATCCCTGCTGGATACCGTAAAGAAGGCCCTGGGAGCGCTTAAAGGCAAGGTGCAGGTGCATGGGCTGCTCTACCTGCAAGGCGAATCGGACAAAGGCAATGAGATAACGGAAGCTCCGAAGAGGTTCCTCTCGCTCCTTTCGAGGCTTGCGAAGGACAGCAAACAGACGGCGCTCAAGCGTGCCGTGGTTGGACAATGCGCTACGTGGTCCGACAAGGAAACCAGGCAGGCAGGCAAGACGACGGCTCAGTTGATGGAAGCGATGGCCGGGAAGAACAAGAATGTCGGCTGGGTGCGCACGCGCGATTTACCGAAGATTACGAAGGGCGATAGTATGGGGGTGCACTACAATGGCACAGCGCAGTTGGCCATCGGCGCGCGCTATGCGTACGCCGCTGCTCTGCTGGAAAAACTGCCGTTGCCGGGGGCGGTGCGTAGTGATGATCCCGAGGCTGGTCTGGAGAGCGCCGGAGCCTGGCTCAGGGGCAAAGGCGCGGGCAAAGAGGGGGCGGCAGAGGAACTCTTCATTTGGGATCTTGCTGCAGCCAACGGCGAGGATACGCTGAAGGGATCAATCAGCTGCTCCGGCATCGTGGTGGAGGATCCTATTGCGGGGCGAGTGGTGGTGAAGGCTGAGGAAGGGAAAAAGGCACGGATTTCCATCAGTGGGGAGGGTATTGTGCTGAAGGAGGCGGATCTGTCTTTGCAGTGTCCGGTAGAACTCACGACGGATCAGACCTGGAAGCTTGAGGAGGGGCGTAAGCTCACCATCGGTTCGCCGGATAAGCCGGTAGATCTTCACGGCTCCTGCAAAGTGACTATTGAGGCGGCTCCAGGCGCGTCAGTAAAGCTTTACACGACAGGCGAGACGGAGAAGATCGAGTTCGTGGACGAGGGTGGCGTGGTACAGAGACCATGAAACGCACGGGAGCGAGGTGCAGATGCACTACCTGATTTATGACATAAGGAGTGAGGCGGTGCGGGAGACGAAACTGCTGTCGCCTGCGGAGTTGGATGCGACGGAGCGTGCGGCGTATGCGGCGCGGGGCGAGGAGTATCTGCTGATGCGTACGATTTTGCGGCAGGAACTTGCCCGACGCTGTGGGAAAAAACCGCCGGAGGTGCGTTTTTCCTACACCGAAAGCGGTAAACCAATTTGCGAGGAGCAGCCCTTCAATATCAGCCACTCAGGCGATTTGATCTGCATCGCCTTTCACCACAACGATATAGGGGTGGATATCCAGCGTGTGCGCCCCCTGCCGCGCATGGCGGCTGTGGCCGGGCGTGTCTTCTCCGCGGAGCAAGTGGCCCTGTGGCAGGAGCGTGGCGCCATGCAGGAAGAGTTTTTCACGGCATGGTGCATTGCAGAAGCATTAGTGAAACTTGCCGGAGGAAGCATCCACACCGCAGCGACACAATTTCCTTTCCTTTACGATGGCAGCGTGATTCGCTTTCTTTTCTCTCCTTCGCCCATCACTGAGATTTTCACTCCCGCTCCGGGCTACGCAGGAGCCGTTGCTTTTTTCCCTTGAGACGAGGGGAAATCCAGCGCTCACACTCAGCGCATAGATGAATTGGCGCGCAGATCAGCGCCAAACTTGCGGCGCAGCGCGTCCGCCACGGCATTCCAGCCGGCATCTGCCACCTCACTCACGTTGATAGCCGTTTCGTCCTTATTCATGCGCACGTAGAGCACCGCGATACGCCGACCGCTTCGCACCGTCAGGAATCGAGTGCGGCTCTCAAAAATCGGATTGGTGGAAGCGAGTTCGATATCGCTTTGATCCCGCAGCAGGGTGCGATAATTCTCCGGGACCCGATCCAATTGCAACCACTTTTCCGCCTGCGGAACGCTCAGGCCTGCCAGAGATTCGTGAACCGAGATAGAGCGCATCACGCGGTAGGCAGCATGCACCGCGCGGGACGTGCCCTCAAGGCCGCGCGGGGTGAGGCGGGATTCGTACATCACTGCCTTATCACGAGTCAGCGCTTCTTCCTCATTCGGCTGCGGATAGAGGAACACCCACAGCAGGGTTGCAATTGTGAAGAGCGCTACGCCCAAGTGGCGCAGCATGCGTAGGAAACCAATCCGTCGCATGATACGCACAAAAGATCGAATCAGGCTTTCATCCGGCTCGCCGAAGAGGAAGCGCACCTTTACCTGTCTCGGTTTTGCCGCGATTTCACGCACGGTGAGCGCATGGGCGGGATCCAGTACCGTGGCATTCATGGCTCCCTCCTGTTGCTCCTCTGCGCTGTTGCGGGAAAGCGCCGGCACTAGAACTTTGCGCAGGAGAACACTTCCTACGCAGATGATGCTGTAGTAAACGAGACCCTGCTGCAGTTTGCCGTCTTCGAAGGAGAAAGTCGGCTCGACAAGCTCCGGGACTGTGGCACGCAATACAGGGTATGCCCACAGCGCCACTATCAGGACACCATCCTGCGCTGCAAACCAGACAAAATTTTTCCTTTTCCCCGCTGCGCTCGCCAGCTCCATCAGCAGAAGAGGCGCCACCCACATCCATTCCTTCGCATCGTACACCGTCCACCCCGACACGTACGCAATATCGGGCGACGGAGGCAGGATGTTGTCCGGGTACGACAGGACGTAGAGCAGCCCCAGCGCACCGAACACAGCGGCCACAAGCCGCATCGCCAGCATGATCCCCGACAGCATACCCAGCATTTTAGTCGCCGCCGCCCGCCATGGCAAGCAAGAATGCACTCAAGGCAAGGCAACATTTTTGAGGTAATGCGCCCGAAATGCGATTGCTCTGTGCGTTTTCTGGACGCTTGACACGGTGGAAGGGGGTGTGATAGGGTGTGAATGGACATGGATGAGGACGACGGAACGAGGGAGGCAAAACGCGAGCGGCGCCTGGTAATATTGGCGCTGCTGGTGGTGGCGCTGGCTGCGCTGGGCTGGGGAAGCGTGCAGCTCTACGAAGCGATGCATCCGCTGGAAATTGCCAAGCGTCTGTTGCGTGCGCATGAGGGTGAGAGAGCCATTCCGCATCTCATGCGTGCGATTGCGCGAGATAACAGCGCGGAGGCGATGCGCCGTCTTGGCAGCTGCTATTGGGAGGGCGATGGGGTGCCGCGAGACGATGCCGAGGCGGTGAAGTGGTTCTCGCGTGCTGCGGAGATGGGGGAAGCGGAGGCTATCAACAATTTGGGTCGTGCCTATGAGCTCGGGCGCGGGGTGGAGGGGGACCCTGGGCGAGCTTTTGGACTCTACCGTGAAGCGCATCAAAAGGGATCGTTGTGGGGTACAAACAACATCGGCGCTTGTTACAGCAACGGCATCGGAGTGAAGAGGGACAGGAAGGAAGCTCTGGAGTGGTTCCGCCGGGCGGCTGAGGGAGGTCTTGCCAAGGCGCAGAGCAATATGGGCAATGCTTACCAGTACGGGTATGGGGTGGAGGTTGATTATGCTGAAGCTATCAAGTGGTACAAAAAAGCTATTGATCAAGATGATGCGGATGCCATGGCTCGGCTGGGGGATTGTTACATCTTCGGACGCGGGGTGCCCGAGGACGAGGCGAAAGGGGTGGAGCTTTTTCGGCGCGGAGTGCAGCTGGGCAGTACGTATGCTATGGTGCGGCTTGGGTGGGCGTACCGCTGCGGCTGGGCTATGAAGCCGGACTTGGGCGAAGCTCTCCGTTGGTACCGCAAGGCTGCTGACCTGGGAGACGTCTCCGCGATGGTTATTCTGGCGGGCATGTATGCAAGAGGAGAAGAGGTGGAAAAGGACAATGAGGAGGCTGCTCGCTTGTACGCGATGGCGGCTCAGCGGGGACTGCCTGAGGCTCAGAACAATCTTGCCTTATGCTATAGCAAAGGGATCGGGGTGCCGCAAAATGATGTCGAAGCGCTGCGTTGGTACCGCAAGGCTGCTGCTGCCGGCAGCGCTGCTGCACTGTACAATATAGCCCGCGCGTACAGAAAGGGCAAGTTGGGTTTGAAAAAGGATGAGACTGAGGCTTTTCATCTCTTCTGCCGTGCGGCAGAGGAGGGGAATATCGCCGCTCTGCGTAAAGTGGCACAGTGCTACCTCAGAGGTTTGGGGACGGAGAAAAGAGCGGATCTGGCCAACCATTATTTGCTCCTCGCGGCAAATCGCGGGGATGCCGAATCCCAGTACAAATACGCGATCAACTGCTTCAAAGGCATCGGCGTGGACCGGAATTATGAGGAGGCTGCGAAGTGGTTTCTCGCCGCGGCTGAACAGAATTGGACGCCTGCCTGCTTCTATCTTGGGATTTGCTATGGCGCCGGACGTGGCGTCACACGCGATACAGTTCAGGCCTCTCAGTGGATCGGCAGAGCTGCCGCTCAAGACTATCTCCCCGCTCTCACAATGATGGGTGTCCATTACCTGACCGGCACAGGAGTGGAGCAGGACTTTGCAAAAGCCGTCCATTTCCTCCGCCGTGCCGCCGAGAAGGGCGATGCAGGGGGTATGTTCAACCTCGGAATTTGCTATTCCGCCGGAAAAGGCGTGGAGAAGAACATGCAGGAGGCCGTTCGCTGGGTTTCTGCCGCTGCTGAAAAAGGGCATGCGGAGGCTAAAAAGTTCTTGCAGGCGCTCCAAAGCGACCAGAGGGAGAAATAAACGGATTGATCCCTGCGGCAAAATGGTATATTTGCGGCAAAATGTCGCATAAGATGTGAGGCAGTTTGTCCCATAAGGATAAACGTGTTGATTTTATACTGTTTATAATCAATAAATAGAGATATTTTAAAAAATTGGCACGAGATTTGCAAAAGAGAAGAGTGAACGAAGAGACCCCGGAGAGGGGAGGAAAATCAAACCAAAAACCAACGACAACAATGAGCAAAATACTCGGAATAGACTTGGGCACGACGAACTCCTGCATGGCCGTGATGGAAGGCGGGCAGGCAACCGTGCTGGAAAACAGCGAAGGCGCGCGCACGACACCTTCCATCGTAGCGTTCACCAAGACCGGAGAGCGTATCGTGGGGCAGGCGGCGAAGCGCCAGGCGGTGACTAACCCGCGCAACACGATTTTTTCGGCGAAGCGTCTCATCGGGCGCAAGTACGCCGAATTGACCGAGGAGGACAAGAAAGTGCCTTACACCATCGTGGAGGCTCCGAATGGGGATGCGCACATTCAGGTAGAAGTGAATGGCGAAACGAAGGTGTTTTCTCCGCAGGAGATCAGCGCCATGGTGCTCGGCAAGCTGAAAGCGGATGCCGAGGCACGGCTGGGTGAGAGCATTCACGAGGCGGTGATTACCGTGCCTGCTTACTTTAACGACGCGCAGAGAAACGCGACGAAGGCTGCGGGCGAAATTGCGGGGCTGAAAGTGCGCCGTATCATCAATGAACCCACGGCAGCTGCACTTGCGTACGGGCTCGACAAGAAGAGCGACGAGGAGAAGATCGCCGTATACGACCTGGGCGGTGGTACGTTCGATATCTCTGTACTGGAGATCGGCGACGGACTCTTTGAGGTGAAGGCCAGCGACGGTGACACGCACCTTGGCGGCGACGACTGGGACAACGCCATCATCAACTGGATTCTGGCGGAGTTCAAGGCGAAGGAGGGGATGGATATCTCCAGGCAGACAGATGCCCTGCAGCGCATCAAGGAAGAGGCGGAGAAGGCGAAGATCGCCCTGAGTTCCACTCAGAGTTATGATATCTCCCTGCCTTTCATCACCATGGATGCCACCGGGCCGAAGCACATCCAGATGACCCTCACCCGCAGCAAGCTTGAGCAGCTCACAGAGAATCTGCTGGAGCGCACAGCCAACCCTGTGCGCAACTGCATGAGCGCCGCCGGACTGAGCGCCAGCGAGATTGACGAGCTCGTGCTGGTGGGTGGTATGACCCGTATGCCCGCCGTGCAGGAGATGGCCAAGCGCCTCGCCGGTAAGGAGCCCCACAAGGGAGTGAATCCCGATGAGGTGGTGGCAGTGGGGGCGGCGATTCAGGGTGGCGTGCTCACGGGAGACGTGAATGACGTGCTGCTGCTGGATGTGACTCCGCTGACGCTCTCCATCGAGACCATGGGAGGCATTGCTACGCCGATGATCGACCGCAACACGACCATCCCCGCTCGCAAGAGCCAGGTGTTCTCTACGGCGGCGGATAATCAGCCTGCAGTGGATATCCGCATTTGTCAGGGGGAGCGTAAGATGTTTAATGATAACAAGCTTCTGGGCAACTTCAAGTTGGATGGCATTCAGCCTGCTCCGCGCGGCGTGCCGCAGATTGAAGTGACCTTCGACATTGATGCCAATGGTATCCTCAAAGTCACGGCGAAGGATAAGAACACCGGCAAGGAGCAGAATATCTCCATCCAGGGTTCCTCCGGGCTCTCCAAGGAAGAGATCGAGCGCGCAAAGAAGGATGCCGAGGCTCACGCCGAAGAAGACCGTAAGCGCGCCGAGGACATTGAGGCGCTGAACAAGGCTGATTCACTCGCTCATAACGTGGAGCGCCAGCTCAGCGAACTGGGCGACAAGGCCCCGGAGCAGCTCAAAGCCCCTGTCACCGAAAAAGTGAATGCACTGAAAGCTGCCGTGGAAGCGAAAGATGTGGAGAAAGTCCGCACTCTGACCTCAGAGCTGGAGAAGATGCTCGGAGATCTGGCGCAGGCGGCACAGGCTGCCGGCGCGGCGCAGGGGGCTGGCTCTGAAGCCGCAACCGGGGCGGAAGACAACGGCCCCCGCAAAGCGAAGGGCAAGGTCGTGGATGCTGAAGTAGTCGATGACGACAAATAAACAAAACCTTTAATCTCTCCGGGGCGCCGGAAGCAATATTCGGAGCCCCGGAAAAAGATCTCACACTAAACCCAATAAACATACAAACTATGGACATCAAACCATTAGGACAACGCGTACTCGTCAAACGAGTAGAAGCAGAAGAGAAGACAGCCGGCGGCCTCTTCCTGCCGGATACCGCTAAGGAAAAGCCACAGCAGGCTGTTGTAATCGCCATCGGCACCGGCGGTGTCGACAAGGACGGAAAGAAGATCGCCTTCAATGTGGCGGTTGATGACAAGGTGCTCATCACCAAATATGGTGGCACGGAGATCGTGGTGGATGGGGAGACGCTGCTCATCCTTAATGAAAGCGATATCCTTGCCGTGATCAAGTAACAGCACAGAAAAACTTTCAACGAACTAATCAATTATGGCAAAACAACTTGTATTTGAGGAATCGGCTCGGCAAAGCCTGCTGGCGGGTGTCAGCAAAATCTCCAAAGCTGTGAAGAGCACCCTGGGGCCTGCGGGTCGCAATGTGGTGATCGACAAGAAATTCGGTTCTCCGAACATCACCAAGGACGGCGTGACCGTGGCTAAGGAGGTGGAGCTTGAGGATCCCTATGAGAACATGGGAGCCCAGCTTGTGCGCGAGGTTTCCAGCAAGACCAACGACATTGCCGGCGACGGCACCACAACCGCCACTGTGCTCGCTGAGAGCATCTATCGCGAGGGTCTGCGCAATGTGACTGCGGGAGCCAATCCTATTTCCCTGCAGCGGGGCATCAACAAGGCCGCCGCCGCCGTGGTGGAGGAGTTGCAGAAGATCTCCAAGCCTGTGGATTCCTCCCGCGAGATTGAGCAGGTCGCTACCGTTTCTGCCAACTGGGACGCTGAGATCGGCAAGATCATTGCCGAGGCCATGGACAAGGTGGGCAAGGACGGCACCATCACCGTGGAAGAGGCAAAAGGAATCGACACCAGCCTCGACGTGGTGGAAGGGATGCAGTTTGACAAAGGGTATCTCTCCCCGTACTTCGTGACAAATGCGGACGCGATGGAGGCGGCCCTGGAGAATCCTTACATCCTCATCTTCGAAAAGAAGATCAGCAACCTCAAGGATTTCCTGCCTATCCTCGAGAAGGTGGCCAAGACCGGAAAGCCGTTCCTCATCATCGCAGAGGATATTGAGGGCGAGGCACTGGCAGCCCTTGTGGTGAATCGCTTGCGTGGTACGCTCAATGTGTGCGCGGTGAAAGCCCCTGGTTTCGGCGATCGTCGCAAGGCCATGCTGCAGGATATTGCCATCCTGACCGGCGGGCAGTGCATCTCTGAGGATCTCGGTCTGAAGCTCGAGAATGTAGAAATCTCCCAGCTGGGCATCGCCAAGCGTGTGGTTGTCACGAAGGATACGACCGTGATCATCGAGGGCGCCGGCAAGTCCGCGGATATCTCTGCTCGCGTCTCTCAGATTCGCAAGCAGATCGAGGACACCACCAGCGACTACGACCGCGAGAAGCTGCAGGAGCGTCTTGCCAAGCTCGCCGGCGGTGTGGCCGTCATCAAGGTGGGCGCTGCGACCGAGACTGAGATGAAGGAGAAGAAAGACCGTGTGGACGACGCCCTGCATGCCACTCGTGCTGCGGTGGAAGAGGGGATCGTGCCGGGCGGCGGCGTGGCGCTTATCCGCGCCCAGAAGGCTATTGCGAAACTCAAGCTCACGGGCGATGAGAAGACCGGCGCCGACATTGTGTACCGCGCGGTGGAGTCTCCGCTGCGCCAACTGGTGGAAAACGCCGGTCGCGAATCCGCTCTCATCGTAGAGAAGGTGAAGGGACTCAAGTCTGCCACCGAAGGTTACAACGTGGTGACGGATGAGTACGAAGACCTGCTCACCAGCGGTGTGGTGGATCCCACCAAAGTTGCCCGCACAGCCCTGCAGAATGCGGCTTCCATCGCCGGCCTCATGCTGACCACTGAGTGTCTCATCACCGAGCTGCCGGAGAAGAAGTGCTCCTGCAACCACGGTGGTGGCGGCGCTGACATGGGCGGCATGGGAGGTATGGGCGGCATGATGTAATATCTCTCTACCCAGGAGGAATAGAGCCTCAATAATCTCCGGCGCGTTTGCCTTCGTTAGGGCGGACGCGCCGGTTTCTTTGCCTGGGAGGAGAAGTTGCTTTGCCTGCCTATGGCAGGTCGCACCAGACAGCGCGGTGATCACTGCCGGAGCTGTGGCGGGGCTTTTCGACGATGCCGCTTTTGGCGCCGTGACTCATGCTGTCGTGCAAGGCAGGACTGACATAAATTTGATCGTAGGCAGAGATCTCATTGTAGGACGTGTAGGAAACAGTCCACGTTTCGCCGCGCGGATCGGCGGCTTCCAGGCGGTGTAGCACCATTTTTTTATCGCGTGGACGGGTGAGGGGGTAGAAGAGAGAATCGCCCGGATCGGTGTTCCAGTCACCGAAGACGAGCAGGGGGAGGTTTGGTTCTTTCTGCAAAACGAGTTGCACATGCTGTGCCAACGTGCGCATCTCACGCTCTCGTTGGATAGCTGCCGCACTTTGGTCATTTGCTTTGCGCGATTTGAGATGCACGCCGATAATACGCCATAAGCGATTATCCGGGGTGCAGATGGTGACGTCAAGAATACCGCGCAGCATGCGGCGATTGGTTTTTTCTCCCACGAGACGATAATATGCTTTGGAGCGGTTGTGGATGATGGGAAGTTGGGAGAGTATGCCGAGGGCGCGATCTTCACCATGGCGCTCCAACACGAACATGTGTTTGTAATGAAGTCCGCGCTTTTCAAGTCGTTCGGCGAGATCCCTCAGCGCTGCCTGCCCACCGATTTCAATGAGTCCCACCACAGCTGGGCGCACAGAAGCTATGTCGCGAGCTACGGCTTCACGTTCTTCGACCGATTTAACCGGACGCGGGTAGGGCGCGCGCTGAACATCCTCCGCGACGAAATAGTTTCGGACGTTGTGCATCAGGAAACGCACAGGTTGCCGAATCTCTGCCGCATCTCCGGCTGCCGTGGTTAAGGGAAGGATGAGTAGCCCCAAATACCCAAGAAAGAGGTTCAGGCGAGAGAGGAAAGCCTTCATGAGAAGAGAAAAAAATGCTTACGATTGAGGTCCTCCGGACTTGTTCCCTTCCTTAAGCCTTTTCTCCCAGGCAGCGGCCTCCTGCTCGTTTTTCCCGGTAAATTGTCCCTTGCGTAAAAATTCGATGAGCAAGGCGATAGCAGGAGCGTGGTTTTGTCCGGCGGCGAGGCGCAGGTAACGCATCCCCTCATCAGTATTTTTCGGCGCTTGCTCGCCTTGCAGGAGAAGGAGAGCATAAACGAGCTGGGAACGGGCGTCGCCTCCATTGGCGGCGATTTCGTACCAGCGAGCGGCTTCCTTCATGTCGCGTGGAATGTTGTCGCGCCCGGTAGCGTAGAGATTTCCGAGGGCAGCGGCGGCAGTGGAGGCGGGGATGGCCTCGCGCGTCGCAACAGTTTTTTTCAGCCATTCGATACCCTCCTGTATGCTTTCCGGGCGCTGCACGAGCTCGGCGCCGAGAGCGAGAGAAGCATCAGCCACGCCTGCTTTTGCCGCCTGTCGCCAGAAGGAAAGCGCCTTTTGACCGTCCCGGGGTACGTCTTGCCCGCGTTTATAGATGAGTCCGATGTAGTAGAGGGCTTCTTTGCTGCCCTGATTCGAGGCGGCAGTGAACCACTTGAGAGCCTCTTTTCCATCCGCGGCAATGCCGTATTTCCCGCCCTGCAAATAGATGCCGCCGAGGTCGGTTTGCGCCCGGAGGAATCCATTTTCCGCAGCACGGTACAGCCATCGCATCGCCTGCTGTGGGTCGGGGGGTGTGTTTGGTGTGCTGGGTTTCAGTAACTCACGCACCCGTGCATACATTTCCTGCGGCGTACTCGGTTCCCTCTGTTTCTCCCCTTTTCCACAGCCAGCCAAAGAAACTGCTGCGATCATGATGAGCCACCGACTGATCCGTCCCTTCATGCCCGTACTTTATCACATTCCGTTCCCTGCACGCAAGTCCCGTTCATTTACAGATTTCGTGGGTGATTGAAAAATGTTTTACGCTGTTAAGATGGGTGTCGTAGATGGCGAATGAAGGGGAGCCGAAGCGACCCTGGATATCGCCGGGGTTGGCGATGAGGGTAGAGCCGATGGCGCGATGCTCGGGGCGGTGTGTGTGACCGAAGAAGAGGGCGTCGAATTCCCCGGTTTCGGCAGCGATGCGGAGGGATTCATTCGGCACGTGGGTAAGGTAGAGGCGGCGGTTGTCGAGGGTGATATCTGTGGAGGTAGGGTGGAAAGTCGTATTGGACCAGAGGCGTGCGCAGGCGAGGAAATCCGCGATGGGATAGTCATTATTGCCCGGCACCAGATCCATGGCGTGCGGCCAGGCGGCACGCAGGAAGCGGAGGGTGTCCGGCGTTGCCAGGTCGCCCAGAAAAATCAGGTGTCTGCAATCGACGGTCAGAGCTTGCTGCACGGCGCGGCGCAGATGATCAAGCTCGTCGTGAGCGTCTGACATAAGGGCTACGAGCATGGGCAGGGAAGATCAATCGGCGAAGATGGGGGAAAGAGGAGACGGGACCAGCAGGGGCGAGCCGGCGGGGGAAGCGATGAGTCTGCTCTCGGAGAAGTAGCGTAGCGTCTTGCCGGGGAGGGGAGGAGAGTTCTTGAAGTGCGGTGTGCCGGTAGCGTCCACAAAGCCGACATAGTTCATCGGTTCTCTGAGAATGGAGGAAAAATTGTACCGAATTTCATCGGGATAAGGGCGGTTGGCATGTTCCAGGAACCATTCGGAAAAAGCTTTCTCAGCCTGTGCTGCGCGCGGGGAGTGGCTCAACCAGCAAGTGACGCTGAGGGGAAAGTTGATGCCGTTGCACAGGGTGCGGAAGGAATCGGAGTCTTCTCTCAGCGCGGGAGAGAAAAGGCGGCAGAGTTTCTCCTGATCCGGAAGGTTGCGCAGCATTTCCAGCAGAGTGCTGTACAGGTACGCTCGCGCGAATGCCGGAGTGTTGGAAAGTTTCGGAGAAGTGAGAATGCTGAGGAGACGCGGCACATTCGCTTGCAGGAAGAAAGTGGATCGATTGATGCCGGTGGCGTCCATGATGGGAGCCGCATTCAACAACCGCGAACCGGCGTAGGCGAAGGATTTGAGCGTTAAAGCGGATGCGATGCGCACAGTGGGATCCATGGTGGAGAGTTCGAAAGATACACTCCCGTCTTGTTCAATTCTGGGCGGTTTTTCAGTGTAGAAAATTTGGCCGTCATGGGTATCGACGGTGTAGAGGGGCCGACGCAGAGTAGGGGAGGTGAAGATATCCTCCATGAGCTGCAAATGTCGTTGATTAGCCGGAGCTGCCGGACCGAAGGAGGGACCGGTTTCCAGCAGAGTCCGGATGAGATGTGGAGAGAGGGAGGGTGGAAGCCCATGTCGGCAGGCGAGCAGTTGCCCATGCATGGCGTCTGGCTTTGGCAAGTGACGGATTGTCTCCATTGCTGCCCGGGCGGGTTCGTATGTCTCCGGGGCAAAACCTCCCACCACCTTGAGATGCTCTTCGTAGCTCCGTGCGGTGCCCAGCAGGACGGTGGTGCGTAGGAGCATTTCGACATCGTGGAGAAGCGCATTGACGGTTTCCAGCTGCTCTTGTAAGGGAGAGATCAGCAGCGGGTCGAGATCGAATGTTTCTCTGGCGTCATCGAACTCCGCACAAAGATGGGTCAACTCATTTCGAAGGCTGCGCAGAGTTTCGTGATCCCGTCGAGGATCATTGGTGAGTGGGGGAATGTTGCGCACTTGAGAGATGCGCGCGATGACCTCGTTTTTTTGTTGCTTGAGCTTTTCCCTTTCCGGCTGACAGAGTGCATCCCACTGCGAAAGCAATCGGACGGAGTAAGGCATGGGCAATTTGCGAATGGCACGCAGGAAAGTCCCGCGCTCTTCAATGCTCAGCGATGAAATGGTGCGGAGGCGCTGGTAAACTTCCAGTTGGCGTGTGAGATTACGGAAGGAGGCGAGAACTCGCTGCTGCCAGGCACGCGTGTTCTCAGCAAGGGAATTCACTGAGGGAAGCAGCAGGCGGTTGATGCCGGTGTCTACTGCATCCAGCAGGGATTGGGTGCGGTTCCATTCATTTGCTTTCATCGCATCCTCCACGCGACGGGAGAGGGAGGCGGCGCGCTCACGCAGCGCCAGCGCAGCGCCGCCGACAACGGCAGCGAGGAGCAGCAGGATTACAATCACACGACGTGTCCAGTGCGAAGTGTGCTTCTTGCGGCGTCTCAGCTCATGTGTCAGCTTGGAGAGCAGTGCAGAGGTGCCGGGGGGTGCTGGAGCTTTCTGTCGCCGCAGGACGGCAACATGTGTGCGCAACGAGCGCAGCAGTTTACGTAATTCGGACGACGTGACCATGTCGAGCTCGCCGCCGATCGGCCATTTGTCGAGGAGAAGAGCAACGGCGCGGCGTGCCTCTTTCCCCTCGCGAATGCTGCGCTCTTTTTTGGTCTCCGTGCAGCGGAGGCGCTTGCCCGCTTTGAGTCGAGTCAGCTCGGCGGAAGCCTGCTCGTCCTTCGGATTTTTGTCGAGGAGTTTCTCAAGCAGCAAGCGCACCTCCGACGTTCTGCCTGCGAGGGCGAGACGTCTGATGCGGCGCCATGGAGAGGAGGAACTCATGCAGGAAACTTTTTCTATGCGAAAACGGCGCGGAGCAGAGTCCGCGCCGGTATCCTTGATGCTCAGGAAAAGAGCGGTACGGAATTACTTTTCCGTGAGCGAGCCGATACCCGGCAGCACCTTGCCCTCCAGTAACTCCAGGGATGCGCCGCCGCCCGTCGAGCAGAAAGATAGTTTATCGGCTACCTTGAACTTCTTGGCTGCTGTCACGGAATCTCCGCCACCGACGATGGAGATGCAGTCGCTTTCTGCCAAACACTCAGCGATGGCTTTTGTCCCCTTGGAGAAGGAATCCAGTTCGAAGACGCCCAACGGACCATTCCAGAGAACGGTTTTCGCTGACCGCAGGATAGAGCAGAATTCCTCGATCGCTTTGTCGCCGATGTCGATACCCATACCTCCCTCAGGGATTTCTCCGCCTTCGGCAATGGGGTTAGTGACGTGAGTCTCGGCGCCCTCTTCGAATTTGAACGTGTAGCGCACATCTGCCGGCAGCACGAAGCGCACGCCCCTGGCTTTCGCATCCGCCAGGATCTGGCTGGCCAAATCCAATTTGTCCGCCTCAATCTTGGAAGAACCGACCTTGTGACCCTGTGCCGCGAGGAAGGTATTGGCCATTGCTCCGCCTATGAGGAAAGTCTGGCTCTTTTCCATGAGCTTGGAGAGCACCTGAATCTTGTCCGACACCTTCGCCCCGCCCATGATGACGACGAATGGCTGCGCGGGAGATTCCAGCTTGCCTTCCAGATATTCCAGTTCGTGTTCGATGAGGAAGCCCATGGCAGATTTCTCGGCGAAATGAGTGACACCCTCTGTGGAGGCATGCGCGCGGTGAGCGGACCCGAAAGCATCATTCACATACAGCTTTGCGTTGCCGAGCAGAGCTTTCGCAAAATCCGGGTCATTTTTCTTTTCTTTCTTGTCAAAGCGGACGTTGTCCAGTAGCAGCACATCTCCGTCATTCAGTGCAGCGCGGGCTGCCGTGGCAGCTTCTCCAATCGTTTCCGGCACGAATGCCACCGGCTTGCCCAGCAGTTCGGACAGACGGTCCGCTGCCGCCTTCAGCGAGAACTCCGCCTGGTATCCTGTGCCCTCCGGGCGTCCCAGATGTGAGCAGAGCACCAGACGCGCTCCATGCTCTCGCAGGTAGTTGATTGTAGGCAACGCCGCCACGATGCGCGCGTCGTTGGTGATAGCCCCATCCTTCATCGGCACGTTGAAGTCCACGCGCATGAGGACTTCCCTGCCGGCTACATCGAGATCTCGTACAGTGAGTTTAGCCATGGTATGATTGAGATTTGTGTTTGGTAATGAAAATGAACCACGCCGTGCGTGTGCGCAGATTATAGCAGGTTGCACGCAGCGATCAAGAGTAAATCGTTGCCGAGCCTATTCGCACTCCAAAAGGAGAGCTTTAGAGTGCAGAGAGAATTTCCTGAAAGCTCCCCTGAAAGAGGAAATTTTTCCCGCAACCGGCCGCTAGTGCCGCTTCCATATCTCGCGGTTTGTCGCCGACAGAGACGCATGTTGCCATGTCCAGATCGTAGCGCTGCTGCGCCAGAAGAAACATGCCGGGAGAGGGCTTTCGCATAGGGCTCTCCAGATCAGGACAGTGGATGACGTCGGTAATACGGATGCTGCGGGCAGAGAACTCGGAGACCATGTAGCGAGTGATGGCAGCATAGTCCTCTTCCGTGAAATAACCGCGGGCAATGCCAGATTGATTAGTGATGACAATGAGCAGATATCCAAGCTTTTGCGCGCGAGTGCAAAATTCGAAGATGCCGGGGATGAAAAAAAAGTCCTGCTTCCGGAAGACGTAGCCGAGATCCTTGTTGATAGTTCCGTCGCGATCCAAGAAGAGGGCTTTAGCCATAGATATCCGTTTCAATGAGGTCACAAATGAGGTGCCCCGCAGCGATGTGCAGCTCTTGGATATGGGCGGAGGTTTCAGCGGGAACAACAAGAGCCGTCTGCGCCTCAGCTGCCATTTTCCCGCCATCGCCTCCCACGAGAGCGATGGTGTGAATGCTCATCTTTTGCGCCTGTTTAAAGGCAGCAAGCACGTTTGGCGAGTTGCCGGAGGTGGAAAGGCCGATGAGCACATCCCCGGCGCAGCCGATCCCTTCCAACTGTCGGGCGAAGATTTCATCATACCCGTAATCATTCGCAATAGCAGTGATGTTGGAAGTGTCAACCGTGAGGGAAAGAGAATTGAGGGCTGGTCGATCCTTCTTGTAGCGTCCGACGAGTTCTGCGGCGAGATGTTGAGACTGAGCGGCAGAGCCACCGTTGCCGCAGAAGATGATCTTGTGCCCGGTGCGCAATGCCGCTGTGCAAATTTTTGTAATTTCAGCGATGGTGTCAGCTCGGCGCTGGAGGGCTGTTGCCGCTTCAGAGAGCAGGCGGAGTTGCTCGCGAATATAGTTCGGTGCGTTCATTTGAGTTTGTCGATCATACGGGTCGTTGAATAGTCTCCGATGTGGGGCAGAGTGATGATTTTTGCCCCGTATTGTTGGGCGTATTGCGCTTCCGGCCAACGTTCGATCGTGTAACCTTCCTTTGCCAGCACATCCGGACGAAGAGCTTTGATGACATCTATCGGTGTGTCCTCCTCGAAAATCACCACGCAGCTCACGTATTCCAGAGAGGCCAGAAGGAGCGCGCGCGTCGCTTCATCCTGCAAGGGGCGTTCCTCGCCCTTGAGACGCTTCACGCTAGTGTCGGAATTCACTGCTACCACCAGTGCATCGCAGGCTTTGCTCGCTTCCAGCAAGGAGCGCAGATGCCCCATGTGGCAGCAATCGAAGACGCCGTTGGTGAAGCCAATGGTTTTTCCCTTCCTGCGCAGATCGGCGATGAGGTTTTCTGCCTGAGGGAGAGACATGATCTTACGCTCCGGATTGCGAGTGGGGACGCTGTTATGATCATCCCTCTGCAGGGCCTCTCGCAGTTCATCAGCGGAGACGGTGGCAGTGCCGACTTTGCCAACCACGATGCCAGAGGCAAGATTTGCCAGATGCATCGCTTGCAGGAGAGGCACGCCGCATCCCAGCGATGCGCCGAGCGTAGCAAGAGAGGTGTCGCCTGCCCCGGAAACATCGAAGACTTCCTTGGCGCGCGTGGAGATTTGTCGCACACGTGTTGGTTCTTTGGCAGATACGAGAGCCATGCCGTGCTCGCCGAGAGTGATGAGGAGATTGCCGAAGCGATAGCGCTCAATAAGCTCCTTTGCAGCGTCACTGAGACGCTTTCGGAAGTCTGACGACTTGGGGTCAAAAGGCGTTCCTCCCGTCACTTCCGTGAATTCCTTGAGATTGGGTTTTACAAGGGTAGCTCCTGTGTACTTGCCGTAATCGGTCCCTTTCGGATCCACGATCACGCGTTTCCCCAGCTCACGACATATGTCGATGAGCTGCGGCGTGTTGTCTTTTGTGAGCAGTCCCTTTCCGTAGTCAGAAAGCAGAACGATATCCGCTCGCTTCGCAAGACGCCGGAACGCCCGCAGGAAGAACGGCAGGTTGACGCTGAGATCCGGCACCCGTCCCTCGCGATCCACTCGGGAAATGTGGTTGCCCCCGGCAATGAGCCGGTTCTTCACGGTAGTGGAAAAGTCCGAGGGTTTTACGAGGTGGCTGTGCACGCCGGACTCCTTTAACAGCTGCACGAGGGTAGAGCCTTCAGCATCGTCGCCGATGAGACCGACGTAGCTCACGCGGCAGCCGAGCGCTCGTAGGTTTGTCGCCACGTTACCCGCTCCGCCGGGCATTTCCTTTTGGCTGATAACCTTGAAGACCGGCACGGGAGCTTCCGGAGAAATACGTTCAATCTTGCCGTATGTGAAGCGGTCAAGCATGAGATCCCCTATGATCAGAACCTTCACGCCCGGAAATGCATCAATTGCGGAGGAAAGCGAATACATACGTTTGAGCGTTCAATATAACACAATTGCCCCTGACATCAAGCGAATTCGATTTCAAATTCAGAAATATAAAAAACGCGGGCTGTGCCCCTCTCCACCCTGCTGTACGAGTTGTCAGATGAAATCTTAGCAGCTTCCCTCCCCAAACTTCCCCTGCCTCATCAGCAAGCAGGCTGTACGAGTTGTCAGATGAAATCTTAGCAGCTTCAGGGATTTTATCACTGAGTACGTTGATTTGGCACGCAGTCCCGTTCGCGGCATGCTCCAACAGAGGCCATGTCGCCCAGATAAAGGAAAGACGCCCTTGGCATTACTCGCCAAGGTCATTGCTTTTTCCCTCTCTATTGGGATTCAGTGTGCATCTATTTCCTTCTGATTGTCGAAGATCTTCTCAAGATGTTCCCACACTTGATCTGGCGTGATCAGCTCCACTCCAGCATCGGAAATAAGGTTCACCGAGTTCGGACCGCGCAGGGCGCCACACGCATTGCGGTGATCATAAATAGCGATAGTGTAAGCCTTTGCCAATGACGCCATGTGCGAAGGCCCTGTATCATTTCCGAGGACGGCAAGGGCGCGTCGAGCCACTTGGGGCACATCCTCCAGAGAGGTCAGTCCGACCATATTGACCACTGTCGGGAAATTTCGGCAAATCGCCGAAGCTTCCCGCTCCTCCGCTTTGGTGCCAAGAAGTACAACGGGAATGCCACGCTCGTGGAGACGACGTACAATCTCGCAGAAGTTCTTAATCGGCCAACGCTTATAGCTGTTTTTCGGGGAACAGCCCGGAATCAGCAGCACGTAACGCGATGGCAGCATGTCAAAGTGTTTTCCCTCCCCACGCATTTCACTGAGATCCGTCAAAATTTTAGGGACTTTCCCCCGCTCAATCGTATCCTTTCCCCATCCGCATCGACAGGTCTTTCTCACCACATGGCAGAGATTTGTCAAGCCGTCATGCCATTTCCATTCCCCTGCAGGAGACAGCAATCGCAGCAGGCGGAAGTAACTCCGCGTCCGCTGAGAATGCTGCAGATCGTATATTTCGCTGAATTGCCCGCGCAAAATGGCGGAAATAACCCCCCCCGTCGCGCGGAGATTTACAAAAGCGCGGCGGTTGTCGACAATGAAGTCGTCAAACACATCGCTCCCGCGAACAAAGGAAACGAATGCGCCCATCGTCATTAATGTCATCCGTGCTTCAGGATTGCGCCGCCGAATCTCCTGCATCGTTCCTAAAGCAAGCACGACATCCCCGAGTGCTCCGTGTTTGATGATAAGAATATTTTCCGCCATGTTCCGCTACTCTTTCCTGTGAAGGAATATCACATATCGACCCCTGTGTAAAGGAATTTGGATTTTGTCCAATGAAGATGTGAATTGTAAAATTAAATGCACACTGCTCTGAAATATCTTGAAAAGATTTTGAAAGTGAATTAAAATGCGGCTGGTTTTAAAAGAGTGCAGACTATCCCATGAAGGAGAGTAAGTCCATTGTTTTCGCCAGTGATGCACGAGGCGTTATTCCTCTGTCTGTGGCTATATGGTCTCTTCTGGAGCAAGCCGCGGAAGGAACCGTTTATCAGGTAAACGTGCTCAGTGATGGAATTCCTGAAGCCGCCCAGGATTCCGTTCGCCAACTTGCTGAGCGGAAGGGAAAGCGGCACAGCCTGCGCTTTTTTGACCTTGAGAAAGTGATCCCGGAAGATCTCGGTGTTACGGGTGCAATCCCTCGCGCGACGTGGGCCCGCCTCTTTCTGGGGCGTATGTTGCCGGATGTGGATCGCGTGCTCTATTTGGATATTGATACGATGTGCTGCACGGATCTGTCTGCCCTCTATGAAACGGATATGAAGGGAGCTGCCGTGGCAGGCGTCCTCGAGGAAGAGTCGCACCCCACGTCCTCTTTCAATGAACGTTTGGGTATCCCTCTCTCGTGCCCGGGCTACATTAACGCCGGCGTGATGCTCATGGATCTGACCTGTTTTCGCAGGGAAAATTTGGATGTCAAGTGCCTGGAGTTTTATGAGAACCATCGGGAAGCCTGCTATGCGCTGGATCAGGATTCGATTAACGGCGCTCTTTACTCCAGGATCCTTCCACTCCATCCGCGTTGGAACTGGAACGACGGTCGCACACGTCGTCTCGGTTTTGTGCGGAAAAACCAGGGAATGTGGAAGGGGTATCCTCTCGCGGATAGCGTGCAGGCGGCTCTTTACCCGGGCATTCTTCACTTTATGGGACAGTACAAGCCATGGTTTTACAACTACCGCCTCGAGGGAAAACGCTACGCGGAGTGCATGACTCGTGCCGGACTGTTGGGGAAGAATGGCTTGCCGGGATACACCTTTGATAAGTGTGTGAAAAAGATGACTCACGCTTTGCTGTACGCACACGCACGTTGGCGTGTGCGGCGTCTCGCAGGGCAGCTTGGCGTGCAAGAACCAAACTGAAGCAAGAGGGACGAAGTCAACGATAATTTGGCGTGGTGTGAAATTTTATTCGGAGAGGTCTTTGCTCCCTCTTCCTGGCTTGGAAGTAAAAAATTCTCTTAGAAACAAAGTTATAGTTGACTCCGTTTTCGTCCAAACGATAGACCTCACACTCGCTCTTTCTCTTTTCGATACACTCATTTTTGTCCGAACGCGTATTGCCCAGCACATTACGATGCAGGCTTGACAGAACGGGGTTCAATGCCTATAATGCCCTCCTCTTTATTCATTCCAACATAAGAGGCAACGATATGTCAGAGCAATTAGTCTATCATTTTGGAGGAGGTACGGCGGATGGGAGCGGCAAGATGAAAGAACTCCTCGGTGGCAAGGGAGCAAACTTGGCGGAGATGGCACGCATCGGCCTGCCGGTGCCCCCGGGGTTCACGATCACCACGGAGGTGTGCACATATTACTACGACAACAATCAGACCTATCCGGAAGAACTGGAGAGTCTTGTGCGGCGAGGCATCACGAGGATGGAAGAGCTGGTAGGTTACCGATTTGGCGCGCAGGACGCGATGCCTCTCCTGGTGTCTGTGCGCTCGGGCGCGAGAGAGAGTATGCCCGGTATGATGGACACGATCCTCAACCTGGGACTGAATGACAAAACAGTGCAGGCCATGGCTGCTGCCACGGGAAACGATCGCTTCGCCTGGGATTGCTATCGACGCTTTGTGCAGATGTACGGGGATGTGGTGATGGGAGTGCAGAAGGATGTGGGCGAAGATATGGAGCCCTTCGAAATGGTTATCCATGAATTAAAGCAGGAACGCTATGGCTCGAATGTGAGCGACGCTGACCTGAGCGCAGAGGACAACCGCGAGCTCGTCTGTCGCTTCAAATCATTGGTGAAACGCCGCACGGGGCACGCCTTCCCCGCCGACGTGTGGGAACAGCTCTGGGGCGCCATCGGCGCCGTGTTCGGTTCGTGGAACAACGAGCGCGCTATCACCTACCGCCAGAAGTACAATATCCCGAGCGATTGGGGTACAGCCGTGAATGTGCAATGTATGGTTTTCGGAAACACGTCAGATCGCTCTGGTTCCGGCGTGGCGTTCACTCGCAACCCCGCCGTGGGCATCAATGAGTTCTACGGAGAATTCCTCATGAATGCGCAAGGGGAAGATGTGGTGGCAGGTGTGCGTACGCCTGCTCCGGTGCAGCATCTTGAGCAAGTCATGCCGGAAGCGTTTGAAGAACTTTGCCGCATTCGCAAAACGTTGGAAGACCACTTCCGCGATATGCAGGATTTCGAATTTACCATTCAGGATGGCAAGGTCTACATGCTGCAAACGCGCAACGGAAAGCGTACCGGCATCGCCGCCTTCCGCATTGCTTGTGAAATGGAGCACGAAGGACTCATCGACTGGAAAACTGCGGTGCGTCGTATACCCGCAGACCAGGTGGACCAGGTGCTTGCCCCCATCTTCGACCATGCTGCCGTTCAGAAGGTCAAGTACATTGCCAAGGGGTTGAATGCTGGACCCGGCGCGGCCTCCGGTCGCATTTACCTGAACGCCGCCCGCTGCATCGAAGCCACAAAGCGTGGGGAAAGGGTTCTGCTGGTACGCCTCGAAACATCCCCCGAGGATTTGCGTGGCATGATCGCGGCAGAAGGCATCCTCACCGCTCGAGGCGGTTTGTCCAGCCACGCTGCCCTCGTAGCGCGACAAATGGGCAAAGTCTGTGTCTGCGGGGTGAGCGATATGGAAATTGATTACGCTGCACGCACCATCAGCATCGGTGGAGTCACTTACAACGAGGGGGATTATCTTTCTCTGGACGGCACGGCTGGGTTGGTGTACGCTGGAGAACTTCCGACGGCGCCCTCAGAAATTATCCAGGTGCTGCTGAAAAAGACTCTCAAACCGGAGAAAAGCGCGATTTACCGCGATTTTGCACGAGTGATGGAGTGGTGCAGCCGTGTCGCCAGACTCAAGGTGCGCACGAATGCCGATTCCCCAGATCAAGCACAAGTTGCTCTCGCTTTCGGCGCGACAGGGATCGGTCTCTGTCGTACGGAGCACATGTTCTTCTCCGGTAATCGCATTGATTTTATGCGCCGTATGATTCTCTCCGAGAGACTTGACGACCGCAAACAGGCCGTGGCAAAGCTGCTGCCGTTCCAGAAGAGTGACTTTAAGGGCATCTTCAAGGCGCTGGCTGGTAAACCGGCGACCATCCGCCTGCTTGATCCTCCGCTGCACGAATTCCTGCCGCAGACCAAGGAGCAGCAACTTGACATCGCCCAAAAGTTCCATATGCCTGTGGAGCTGGTCATGCGCCGTGTGATGGAGCTGCGTGAGTTCAATCCCATGCTCGGACATCGCGGCTGCCGCCTCGGTATCGCTTACCCGGAAATTACGGAGATGCAAACGCGCGCCATCCTGGAGGCCGCCATAGAGGTGGAAGAAGAGGAAGGGATCGAGGCCCGCCCGGAAATCATGGTGCCTCTCGTAGCTTTCAAACGCGAACTCGACCTCCAGAAAGAGGTCATTGACCGTGTGGCGGCACAAGTCTTTGCCGAGAAAGGACGTAGCGTCTCCTACAAAGTCGGTACCATGATGGAAATTCCACGCGCCTGTCTCACGGCAGACGACATCGCACATACTGCAGAATTTTTCTCCTTCGGCACAAATGATCTTACTCAGACAGGCCTCGGCATGAGCCGCGATGATTCCGGCTCTTTCATGGGCGTTTATCGCAACCTCGAAATCGTGAGTAGCAACGTCTTCGCCAGTATCGACCAGGGCGGTGTAGGCAAGCTCATGCGGATGGCTATCGCTCTGGGTCGTGAAACGCGTCCAAAAATGAAAATGGGTATCTGTGGCGAACACGGTGGCGATCCCGCTTCCGTGCGTTTTTGCCACACAATCGGCCTGGACTACGTCTCTTGTTCTCCGTATCGCGTTCCAACGGCGCGTATCGCAGCGGCACAGGCGGCGCTGGATGATTCAGCTCCCCAAACAACTGTATAAGGACGTCCTTTCCAACTCTTCAAATCTTTTCTTTTGACCTCTCCCCTCCAAAGATACACCGGCGGCGCTCTTCAATGCAACGGCTACCTTGTGGTCGGGGTCGGTGGAGAATTTGTCGCCATTGATGCTCCGGAAGGCTTCGCCGCCTGGGTGCGGCAGGCTCTGCCGGATGGAGCGCGGCTGACGCACCTGCTCCTCACACACCAGCATTTTGACCACACGGCAGATGCTGCAAAACTCCAGCGCGAGACGGGCTGCACAATACATGCCGTCTCCGCCTGTGATGAAAGCCTTTCGCTTGCGAAACACGCGGCGATGTGGGGCATTCCGGTACCGGAGGCATTCAATGTACAAGAGCCTCTGGGGAATGCCGGAGGTTCGGCAAACTGGGCGGGACTGAACTGGCGCATCCTGTCTCTGCCGGGGCATTCTGTTGACGGTGCGGCATTCTACCTGCCTGACGCCGGGATGCTTTTCAGTGGTGACTCGCTGTTCGCTGGCAGCATAGGGCGCACAGATCTTCCCGGCGGGAGCCTGAATAAGCTGTTGGAGCAACTGCGCAAAAAACTGTTTTCAGCTCTGCCGTTGCAAACGCATGTTTTCCCGGGACACGGTCCGTCCACTACCCTCGGTGAGGAACTCGCCAATAACCCGTACATCGCCTGATCAACATACTTTCTACTTATCCTGCAAACTATGACATTTGAAGAATTAGGACTCTCCGAGGCTGTGCTGCAAGCAGTGAAGGACTGCGGCTATGAGACACCCACACCCATCCAGGAACAGGCCATCCCTCGAGTGCTGGAAGGGCGCGACGTCATTGGCGCCTCCCAGACAGGCACAGGGAAATCCGCCGCCTTCGCCCTGCCTATTCTCACGAAGCTACAACACACCGGCAAGCCTCAGGCGCTGGTTCTGGAACCAACTCGCGAGCTGGCGGACCAGCTCGCTGAAGCCTTTCGAACCTACGCTGCTCATACAGATATCACCATCGGTCTGCTTTACGGCGGAGTGGGCTACGGTCAGCAGGCCGATGCTCTCCGAAAGGGCGTAGATGTCGTGGTGGCAACCCCCGGACGCCTCGTGGATCACTTTTACCGCGGCGGCATGAAGTTCAAAGAAATCAAGACTCTCGTTCTGGATGAGGTAGATCGCATGACGGATATGGGCTTCCTGCCGATCGTACGCAAGATTGTAAACCTCTGTCCGTGGGAAGGTCGCCAGACTCTTTTCTTTTCTGCCACGATGCCGCAGGTGCTGCAAGGATTTGCGAAGTGGTGCCTCACAAATCCGTTCGAGATCGCAATCGCGCGCGGCGAGGTAGCAGACACCATTTCGCATGCGTTCTACCCGGTCGGGCTGGATCAACGAGATGAGCTGCTGCTGGCTCTAGTGAAACAGACGCCTTTCCAAAACCTCATGATATTCACCCGAACGCGTAAAGAGGCTGATATGGTGGCCAATATGCTGGCACAAGCAGGCTGGGGACACGATGTGATCGCTATGCACTCTGATATTCCTCAGAAGGAGCGTATGGCAGCCTTGCGTGGTTTCAAGGACGAAAAATACCGCATTCTCGTTGCCACCGATGTGGCAGCGCGCGGAATTGATATCAACGGCGTAACTCACGTCATCAACTACCGTGTGCCGGAGAACCCGGAAGACTACGTGCACCGCATTGGCCGCACCGGTCGCGCCGAGGCGCAAGGCGATGCTTTTACCCTGCTGACAGCCGATGAAGTGGACTTTGCAAAGAGCGTGGAAATTTTTCTCAATCAGAAGGTGGAACGTCGCAAGTTGGAGGGCTTCCCGTATGCGTACACGGCTTTGCTGGATGCAGACGCTGCCCCGCCATTGCGCAAACCCCGGCCGACCGGTAAGAGAGGCCGCCGCGGCTGATCAGCACGAACTCTCTTGAGCCTTCCTTATCATGCGCGTACTCTCTATCGATCCTGCCATCCGCAACACAGGATATGCCGTCATCGAGGGCAACCACAACCGCGCTCGGGCGTTGGAATTCGGTACACTTTCGCTGAAATCCTCGCTCCCACAAAGCGCCTGTTTGCTGGCTATACACACCAAGGTGAAGGAACTCATTGAGAAGTGGCATCCGGAAGAACTTGCCATTGAGGGTATCATCTATGTGCAATCGCATCGCACTGCGATCAGTATGGGCTCTGCACGCGCCGCTACCGTGCTGGCCGCCGCAAGCCACAATCTCCCCATCATGGAATACCCGCCAAGCTGCGTAAAACTGGCCGCCGTGGGCGGCGGAGCGGCAGCAAAAACGCAGGTAGCGTTTATGATGCGTACCCTCCTTGATCTGGATGAAACACCCGCTTCAGACGCAGCGGACGCCCTCGCCATTGGTTTTACCCACCTGGCAGCCGCAGACCCTCTGCGCGCTCATCTCTTCTCAAAGCGAAAGTACATCTGATGGCGCCTCAACCCGCTCCAGAAATAGACGCTTGTGTGCCCGATGCGCAATAAAACCGCTTGGTAAATTGTAGCTGTGTTGCGGGATTCCGGGCACAAGTAGCGCGCAGACTCCCCTTACATGCCGCTCGCTGAGTTCCGGTACACCGCATCGCTTCAGATAAAAATGCACGACGGCCCGATGAAATGCTTCGGTTTTCCCCGCCAAAAACGGCAAGTAGAGGCGCCCTTGCGGATCCATGAGCGGCAACGCAGAAAGAGCCTCTTCAAATGCTTCCGCCACCTCACTCTGCACTTCGGCGCTGCGCGCTACAGTAGGAATAACATCCCTCCCCAACGCTTCAGAAAGGGCTGGCAGAATCTGCAGTCGAATTTTGTTGCGTGTAGCAGCATCTGGCTCTGCATTGGTCATATCCTCACGCCAGCTCTGCCCAATCTTTTGCAGCCACGCCGTGATCTCCGCCCGTCGGCAGCGGAGCAATGGTCGCCACCAGGTGATTCCATCGCTATCGCGATATACGGACTGCATACCACGCGGACCCGCTGCACCGCGGCACAAGTTGAAAAGGGCGGTCTCTGCCTGGTCGTCCGCGTGGTGCGCCAGTGCAACGGCGCAAACCTTCACCTTCCGTGCGTGTTCCGCGAGGACGCGGCGCCGCTGCAGTCGCGCCTCGGTTTCCAGGGATGTGCCATTATCCCGGGCAAGCTGTGGCACATCGATCCGATATTCCTCATAGGGAACGCTGAAGTTTTCGCAGAGAACACGGCAAAATTCCGCATCTTCATCCGCCGCTCTGCCACGGATGCCGTGGTGCACATGGCAGGCGAACATCGGCGTTCCGTGCAACAAAAGGATCCGTAGCAACGCCACCGAATCTCTGCCGCCGCTCAATCCCAACACTACGGCCTCACCGGGCAATTCAAGCTGATCGACTCGCGGCAACATGGATTCTCTGTCCCCGGCTCCTGTCAGTCAGCCGTGGCGGCTCGCTTCTTCCCCTTACTCTGCATGGGAATGAGCTTATCCGGATTAATTTTGTTGAAGAGCTCTTTGGCGTTCTGTCCCCCATCATTGTCCACCTCATATTGCTGCACAACCCCGCTAGCGTACGCTACCAGGATAGCATTGCTGTGGCGTTCCAGCACAGGCATCACCATCTTGCGGAACGAGGCAAAATCCACCACGCTCTTACGCTTTACGGGCTCTCCATCGCTCAGCCACGGCAAGTTGTCCATGTGCTTCTTGCCCACGGTGCGAATCTGCGAATGCGGATTGCCCGGATCCTCAGAACCATCGCTCCACGAGACGTAGGAAACCGTCTTGGTCGTCGCTTTCATGAGCATGCCATCTTCTACCGTAGCACGGCGATCACCCGGACAGTGGAAGATTGTTGCCACCTTCATCGCACCCTTTTTCGACTCCGGCAGTACCGTAGAGTCCAACTCCTGCGCCAGCATGATCCACCAGCCATCGCTTTCGTTTATTCCCGGTGTGTCCTCGTCATCATCCATCCCGCTGGTGGGCAGCAAATTCCTGTGTCCCATGTCTGAACCGTATTTCACACCGAGTTTGGCAAGCTGCTCAATATTGGCTCGGCACTTCACGACGTCGCCTGCATTCAGGTAGCTAAATATCGTCGGTGCCGATATGCCGATCAATACGCCCAATATGGCGATTACAACGATGAGTTCTATCAGGGTGAAACCCCTCCTTTCACAACGCACCTTCATACTCTCACTCTACCACAGCCTGCAAAACCATGTCAAGCATGCGTTTGCCGTGGAAACAGTGCTGTGCATTGCCGCAATGCCTCAAAAATAACGAAAGAAAAATAACTGGACAGACGGCTAAGGAAAGGATAAGTTGAAGAACGCTTTGGATGCAAGATGAAGTGTAAAGTGGGGTGGCATCTTAAGAAAAAACTGTCACTGCTAACCCGACACTACAATGATCAGATACACACTGAACGTGACCATGGTGCGCTGCACTTGGATCGTGATCGCCTTTTTCCTAGCACTAAATGCGACGAGTACGGCAGCTCCGGCAAGCTCGAAGACAACGGGCGCCAACCGGCTCACCGCCGAACAGCGCAAGCAGCTTACCAGTGCACAACGGCGAATCAACACATTCCCGAGGGATTCAAAGGAGGCCTTCATCTGCGAACAGCTCGGTCTTTGTTTCAAGAGGGACGGTAGCCAGGGGATGCGCTGCGACAACGGCAAACCGGGCACTTGGAACGACGCCTTTTTTGTGAACAGTTCAGGGCGAGCAACTAACTGGGGAGAGGCCCATAACGCCTGTGATATGGAAAAATGGGATCGCGCATACAGGGCCTTTGCCAAGGTCGAAACGGAACTCGCACTGGCACCATTCAAGAAAGACGCAGACAAGGCGGCGCGCAACACGGCGCGCTATTTGCTCAAGACGATGCCGAATGAACTGCGCTGGGCCATCCTTGCTTCCATGGCCAAACTTGTTTACGGGGAAGATGGAGCCTGTGCCTGCCTAGACGATGAAACCCAACAGACCATGGAATGCGGAATACCTGTCACAATTCGTACGCACGAGAGGAAGAATGTATTCTATGTAGATCCGGCGGGCAACACGCACGAGTTGAACGAATTGTACAACAAAGATGGGGGCAAGAAATGGTGGCGCTGGGAACAAGTTTTGTGGCGCTGCGAGAACCTCATCGGCACCAAGGCACTGCTTGCCCTCTATGCGGCAGAAATAGACAAGATGCGCAGCAATTATAAAGAGCAAGCGTCCGAAGCGGAAAAGAAATTTGAGATCAAGTTGAAAGGGATGCTGTCTGCAGCAGACGATTTGCTGTCTCCCCTCTCGACCGAGGAGCGGCAAGCGTTTATCGCGGAGGCTGTTGGACTGTACTACAAACATCCACACGAGGCGGGCTTCAACGGCACTTATCAATGGCTTGACCCGAATGTGAAAATCTACCTCTGCGATGGTAAAATTACCGGTGGATTGAAAGGCACCGGCGACACGCGACCGGCACGTGATTTCCTGCACGACATACCACACGCCGCCTTGCTGGAACATTTCCACGAGGAGGTCTTCCTCATGGCTACTTTCATGGCTAAAGACCGCTTTGAGAGCATGCCACCTCTGCTGCGCGAGGCCCTGCGCGCCGAGTTTGCCGACCAACTGACGACGCACGATGGAAAACCCGCTGTGGACGGCATGACGAGCATCAATATTCAGGCAGCCAATCACTGGGTGCGCATTCCCCGGGCGAATGTGCTGAAAGACAAGGCCTATTTCGTGGATTCAACTGGGAAGGAATACCCATACAGCTCTATCACCAAATTCGACGCACTGTACAAGCAGACCATCTGTCTCGCGTACCTGTGCGCTCATATCCTCGGCAAGGAAGAGATCCTCAAACTGATTCCCGGGAACGCCCCCGACGAGGGATTCCCCGCCAATAAGAAAGCTGGGGACAATGCCCCGGCCGGAGCCTCAACAACCGACAACGAGACCTCAAAAAAGCAACTGAATTGGGCGGTAAGTACCATCAAAAGCTTGTCGGCAGAGCAACTCCGCGCATGGATAGCCGAGAGTCTGGGTTTTTGCTACTCCCACAGCAATCATACCGCTTACACCCGGGAACACGTGGCGAACGAGCAGGCCTTCTTTGTTGGGACGGACGGGCAGGAACACAAACTGACAGAAGTTGCGGATAAGGGCGCCGCAAAATGGCAAGCCGCCATTACCGCTGCTCAATCTGTCGGCTATCCGGCTCTCGCCACCGCCCTGAGCAAAGAGATGAAGGCCCTCGCCGCCGAGACATCCCGTTCTATCCTCGACTCCATGCCGACCGAGCTACGCACCGCTTGGCTTGCAGAAAACAACCGCCTGTTCTTTCATATGGACAAGTCTGCCGCATACCACGAGAAAGAGGTCGAATCCCGCATGGACAGCGGCATGTCTCGAACCACAGCCCGAGTCACTGATTCCAATCTCTTTTACTTTGATAAAAATGGGAAAATCACAAAAGTTCCCACCGTAGATTGGAACACCTGGCAGACGCGCTGGCACATTTTGTACTACTGCGCCAACGTGGCGGGGATGAACACCATCAACGAAAGCTTTCAAACCGAAGTCGATGCCATGCGTACCGCTTTCGATAAATCCTCTTACTCGTTGAAATAAGCTCCCTTTCTCGTGCAACGCGCGCAAATTCTGGAAAATCGTAAATGGACAGCCGTTCTGCGATTGCTCGGTTTTATGCATCGTTTTTAACTAGGACGACCGCATTTGAGAGAAGCAGGAAACAAAAAGAAGTTCGAATGAGGTGATATAACTCGTTTTGATCGTCAATGAAGGAGTTGAAAACATATACATTGCCCATTGCGAAGAACGAGCAAACGATGTTATATGAGAGGTGAAGAACGGAAGAGAGACGGGAAGTTTCAAGAAAGACTCCTCCGGACGCATCACTGGATACGATAAAAACGGGAGAAAAAATGGAAACTACATGCAAAAGCGTTAAAACATAAGTTTACTCATTCTATGGGTGAATCATGATTTGAAGAGTTTAGCTCAGCTCAAGGCAGAGGCAACAGCAACTCCCAAGCAAAATTCGGTATCGTTGGAAAGTGGAAGGAAAGGCTGCACATGGCAGCGACGGGGAGCGTCTGCGCGGTGCAAATAGTCTTTGACGGTGCGTATAAAAATCCCCTCGGTCCTCTTCACATCAATCCAATTTTTGCCTCCCCTTACCCGTCAATTTGCTCAATCTTCGGTATCCTTAGGAATTCATGATCCATTCTTTTAACATTTGTTTCCCGGTTAAAAATTGAAACGGAGCGCAGCAGAATATTGCCAGCCGGTGAAGCCTCGTTCACCCATGGCATCGCGACCGGAGGCATGAGCGTACTCGGCGCCGAGCATGATCCGGGCGAGGTCGACCTTTTCCGGATCAAGGTAGAAATTGACTCCGAAATAGAATGCCTGCGAGAGGTCGCAGGTGGAGGAATACGTGCTATTGGTGGAGGCGTAGCGACCGCCACTCTCCACGGCGTTGCTGCCGATGGCTAGAGCATATCGAAACATCGCCTCCACCCGTGGACTGATACGGTAGGTGGGGATGAGCGAAATGCCGCCCACGTTCTCCGCGTTCTCTCGCCTGCCTGTGGATGCCGTCACATTGAAACCCGTCATCGCTTCCGCCATGAAGCCGAACTTGCCGCGTTTCGCCTCCCATGTGAGCGCTATAACATCCCGCGCGCCCGGTCCCTCGTAGGATGCGGATTCCTCCGTGCAACTCTCGTCCATGAAAGAGTGCATCCAATCAAGATGCATCCAGTCTTGCTCCCCAAGGGAACGACTGACAGATACGCCGGTCATCGCGTTGGTGCCGGTATGGAAGGCAGGTTCAAGCCATAGGCTGTCGCGTTGCCCGTTTAACCATACGCCGAACAACCAATCCCACTTGGTGTCGGTATCTGAGTTGCTGAAAGAGACTCCGTAGAGGGATTCCGGCGCGAGCTGGCTCACCAAGTCACTGCGTTCAATCGTGGGCAGCTTGGAATCCGAGATGCGGTATTCGCCGATGAACGTCGGCTTATTTTTGCCGAGTGTAAAGATAACCGGCTTAAAATTCCCCTGCACATACAGCTCGTACACCGCTGCTTGGGAACGACCGCGCTCCCACTGACCATCGCTGTGTTTGTACCGCCCGTTCAATCCACCAATATTCCAATCGCTGAGCAGCGTGAAATGCCGCATCACCTTCGCCTGGACGCCGATGCGGAACCTTCGCCATTCATCATTACCGCGTCTGTCGGCCCCGGCAGAAGCTCCCTTCACACGGCCCGCACCGCCTGCGGGGTCCACATACCCCCACTGATACTGTGGACGCATGCGCAGACTGACTTCCTGGACGTATGGATTATCCGCACGATCACGCTCGGCATCAAATATTTTGAATGAACGCGCAAGGGCATCGCCCCAGCTCAACCATCCTTCGGAGGCCGAAACCGCACACACCGAAGTCAACAGTATGGAATAGAATGGTGCTTTCATCATCATACGCCACCACATTGGGTGACGTCTCTTTTCTACCGCAAAAATCCACTATCATGCAAATCATGTAGTGTGAAA
>CANRKR010000014.1 GCA_947631275.1 uncultured Akkermansia sp. | reverse complement strand
CTCTCTGGATAGCGGACGCGCAAATGTGGCAGGAAACGCAAGAGTTCTCCACGCAAGAGCTTCCTGACTTCCTGCCCCTGAGAGGGTACGACAATATACGTGAGAATGACGCCCTTCTCTTAAACTGGACGGAGAACACACCCGCCAGGCACGTGGACTATATCATCAGCAATCCGCCCTTTGTGGGAGCGCGCTACATGAGCAAGGAGCAAAAGGAGGGCTTACTCCAAACCTGCAAAGGCATTCACGGCGCGGGAGACTTGGATTATGTTTCGGCGTGGTTTGTCAAGGCGGCGGAAATCATGCAGCGAGACCCGGCTACCCGTACAACCTTTGTGGCAACAAACTCCATCACGCAAGGGCAATCTGTTGCTCTTCTCTGGCGGCATGTTCTTCAAGAGCGCGGCTTAAAAATCAACTTTGCCTATCGTACGTTCAAATGGATGAACGAGACGAAGGACACGGCGGCGGTTCATTGCGTCATTGTCGGATTCAGCGGGCAGAAAACACCCTGCCGCCTGTTCGATGAACAAGGAGAAGAACATAGGGTTTCTCGCCTCAATGGCTACCTGATGGAAGCGCAGGACGCCTTTATCACCAAGCGCACGAAACCGCTCTGCAACGTCCCGGAAATGGGCATTGGAAATAAACCTATCGATGGGGGGCACTACCTCTTTACCCCGGAAGAAAAGGAAGCCTTCCTGGCGCAAGAACCGGGCGCAGCACCCTTTTTTCACCCCTGGATGGGCGCAGAAGAACTCATCAACGGGAAAAAACGCTTTTGCCTCTGGCTTGGAGACGTTGCCCCGAACATTTTGCGTTCCCTCCCACACTGTATGGAGCGCGTGGAAAAAGTACGAGCTTACCGCGCCGCCAGCAAGAGCGCACCGACAAGGAAGATAGCCGATACTCCTCGCCGCTTCCATGTAGAAAATATGCCACAAGGGATTTATGTTATCATCCCGAGAGTTTCTTCGGAAAGACGCCTTTACATTCCTCTGTGTTTCGTTACAGGAAAAACTATTGCCGGTGATTCCACTCTCATCATCCCCGATGCCACACTCTACCACTTCGGCGTCCTTATTTCCGCCATGCACATGGCTTGGATGCGCGCCGTGGCGGGCAGATTAGAAATGCGCTACCGCTATTCCGGGGGAGTCGTTTACAATAATTTCCCGTGGGCGAACCCTGGCGACAAGCAACGCGAGAGGATAGAGTCTTGCGCGCAGGCAGTTCTGGATGCGCGAGCGAAGTACCCCGAAAGCACGCTTGCGGATTTGTACGACCCGAACACCATGCCGGATGATTTGCGTAAGGCTCACCGAGATTTGGATGCAGCCGTTGATGCCGCCTATGGGAGGAAGTTTGCCGATGATTCCGGGCGCGTGGCGCATTTGTTCGCGCTGTATCAGAAGCTTGCGGAGAAGGAGAAGTGAGCAGGGGCGACGCGTGTTTTCTTTTTGTCAGCCGGAAATCGGGCGCATCCGCTCAGGAGTGCGGAGCAAATCTCATTTTCTCCTGCATTTGCCATAGGATAAGCGCACCGCCAAAAATCTCCCTGTGCGGGGTATTTTTTTCTTCCCCTGCGCGGAAATCATGATAGAATGCAAGGAAAGAATCAGGGCGATGCGCCGTCGCCCGGGGTTTTCTGTCTCTTTATCTCCTCAACGTCTATGAGATTGCACCTTCCTTCGGGTCTTCGCAAGGCTCTTATGGCCTGCCTTGCCGCGGTAGCTTTCGCCCTGCCTGCCACCCTTTCCTCCGCCTCCCTCGGCGCAGGCGCCCTCGCCGCTCTCGCCCTCGTCCAGCAACAGGCTTACGGAATCCACGAGACGCAGCACACAACACAGGAGAACGGAAAAACGTATTCCGGGTATATAATCGACATTAAAGATAGTTCTACTGGTCACCAATTTCACGAGGACACCTTCTACGTGAATGGAATCCCGAGCGGTGGCGGTACTGAAATTGAGGGAGACTCTCAAGGGTACATAGCAAATCCGGATTCATCTGACAACCCCTCCCCCCAGATTGTTACAGGAAGTGGCGGGCTGTTTTGGACCAGCTGGACTGGCACAGGGCCGGGGACAGGCACGTACTGCCACACATTGCGCATGGGAAATTCGGATCATGGTGATTCGGGAAACGGAGAGCATGTGTATAATCTCAGTTTTGGCGATAGGAATGCTACTGGTGCCGGTAATTTGACTCTGGGTGGGCTCATTGTGGAAGCTAATACATCCGGCGGTACCTACAAGCTGTACGGGTCAAGCGCTGCTCAACGAAGCATCAACCTGAAAAGCGGAGATGCCGTTCCTGTCTTATTCACCATCGGGAGCGACACGACCATCTCGTGTCAAACTGAACAGCAGGTAAACGTCTTTTCTGACGCGATCTTTGAGGTGGGGGAAGGGAAGACTCTCAAGTTGGAGAACTACGTTCTCAACGTAGCAGAGGGCAAGACACTGACAATTCGGGAATTGACGGATAACAACGAGAGCGTTACCAGGGAAGAAGCGGCCGGGGTGAATGTAACCTTTGCGAGCGGAATTACCGGAAGTCAGGGCATCGTTAAGATGGAAGGCGGTTCTTCCATGGAGTTGGGCGGAACCAGCACGCTGGGGACTCTGGAGCTTCCCGACGCAGGCTCCACCATCAAGCTGAAGGATAACAACAGTAACGTGACGCTCGGCGCGATCAGACCTGCAGCAGTCAATTCCGGCAAATTGACGATAGAAGGCACCGCTGGCACGCTGAATTTTGCCGGGCAGGCGACAGGTGTCACCCTCGTGCTGAACAACAGCATTACCTACACCGGCAATCTGAGCATTGAGGTGGGAGGCGAAGGGGCTTCAAACGGTACGAATCTGGAAGTAGGCTCTGCCATAACCAGCCTGGACGATCTGACGATTACCCTCACCGGTATGCTGGGAAAAGGCAGTGACTGGCAAGGCTACCAACTTTTCACTTCCTCGGGCAGCGGCAACGTCCTCACCGAAACGCAGAGAGACCTCTTTGAGAACAGTCTGAGTTCGGATAGCTACTGGCGTAAGTGCCAATTGACTGTAAACGGGCTTGTTACGTTGGGTAGCAATTATAGAGATGGCTTGTGTGTGTGGAAAGGGGTAGCAGACGATTCGTGGCAAGAAGGAGGGGAAAGCATATGGAGTACGACACCGACCGGGGCAGCCTCCACCGCTTTTGCTACCGGATCCGACGCCGTCTTCCTTGCGCAGGGGGACGTAAGCACGCAGGCCGTCACTGTCTCCGGTGAGGTGCATGCTCATGACCTTGTCGTCGGCGATCCGGATGGGGGGAGCGGCGCATTCTACACCTTCAACGAAGCCGCGGAAGGGGCAAACCTCAACGTCTCCGGCGACATCATCGTCAGCGGGACGTATGGTGACGCGGCATCGCCCAGCAGAGCCGTCTTCAACACCGCTGTCGCCTTCTCCGCCTCGAACCAAACCATCACCGGGAAAGGGACAGTGGAATTTGCCAACGGCGGATTCAGCGGGACGGGCTTCTCAATCGAAGAGGGAACCACGGTTGTGGTGAGCGACCAGGTATCCGACAAAAGGCTCAGTGGCGGAATTGTGTTGAAACAGGGAAGCACACTAGCATTGGATCTTGGGGTAGCAGATGAACATGGCGCGATTACCCGGGGAACGGTTGACACTGCTTACACCAACACCTGGAATGTTGCGAACAAGGTCACGGGAGAAAACAACGGAGGCACTCTTGTGCTGGAGAATATAGACGGGTATTGGATGACGGATGATTCTGCTTATTCTCATTCCGTCGGTCTCATGGACCTCCTCCTCAGTGGAAAGATCCTGCCGGGCAGTGGAAAGATCGGCGCCCTTGTGCTGCGCAACACAACCTTGTCCGCTTACGGAGGCGCCCATCGGGCTGTTCTCGCAAAAGTGGGGAAAATCGTGGTGGAAAGTGGGAGTATGTTCTGGATAGGGGCAGATGTGCTGAACGCTACTAATTCTCCGTCGCTGGAACTGCACGCCACGGGGGTTGCGGGTTCGCAGGATACCATCACGGCGGCGTTTCAGACATTTAGTGGGGTTCCCAACGCGACGATTTCCAATGCGGTCACACTCGTGGCTGACGAAGGAGTCAGCGACGGCGTGGTGGTGATTGATACGGTCGGCGTCCCCGCCGCCAACGCCGACGGCATCATTATAGCCGGGAAGCTCACCATAGATCCTTCGGTCACCTTGCGCAAGACGGGACCGGGCAAGCTGACCCTCAGAGGCGCCATCGCAGCGGATGGGGGATCGAAGATTGATTTTCGGGCGGGCGGCTTGACGCTGGGATCATCCTTTGCCGGGAAGGTAAGAATAGCGAACGGACTGACCCTGACCCTGGGGGACGGCGTTTCGACGGGGGTCGAGGTCGGCGCGGGGGGAGAGGCTGAGCTGGCGATCAACGGTTACAGTGGATCCGTGCATTCACTTTCAGGGGGAGGCAAGCTCGTCTTGTCCGGCAGTTCGAAGACCCTGACCTTCGGGACGGTTGGTGAAGAGGCTGTTTCTGCTTATCTGGATGGCAGCACCACCCTGGAGCTGAAGAGTGGTTGGGAGTACAAGGGGACGCTGGAACTGAGGCAGGGCTGGCAGCAGGGCGAACGCATTCAGCTTGAGGAGGGGATGCCTGTTGCGGCGGTTCAAGGGCTGAAGATCGAAGTTTACGTTGACTTTGGCGGAACAACGGTGGCGGATCAACTGCTCCTGAACGATGGGCAAGGCGTGCAAGTTTTCGGCGCCGTGGAGGACGGGATTCGAGGAGAGCTCGAGGATCGTCTCACAATCGAGGGACAGAAAGACACCCTGCGTGTGGAGATTTCGAAAGACGGCTATGTGAAACTGGCCCGCAAGGAAGCGGCCAACCTGACCTGGGACGGCGGCGATGACGCTGTCTGGAGGACGCGCGGAACAACGAGGTGGTCGAAGGGGACGGATGTCTTCACCGAGAACGACCACGTGGCATTTGAGGCGCAGGAAGGCGAGGTCATCGTGCCGGTGAGCGGCGGGGTGGCTCCGGGGAGCGTCACCGTCAAGGGGGGGCAATACATCTTCGCGCCCGCCGATGAGGGAGCATCGATTGTGACCGGCGGCGAATTTTCTGTCGGAAACAACGCCGGGATTGAGATTCAGCTTCCGGCCACGATCGGGAAGTTGACGGGAGAGGGCACGTTAAACGTCAATGGCCAAGGTGTTGTCACGATCAATAACGCCGCGTTTTCCGGCGACATTGAGCTGGAACAAGGGGGGCTGGTTCTCGATGGCGACTGGGGGGGGGAAGCGGGCAAGGTGGGACTCAAGATCGGGGATGCCAGGCGCGTCACCCTGCGGGGGGGCTACGGCAACTCACTCTCAGAGGTAAGGCTGGCGGACGGCAATTCAACGGGCGTCATTTATCTGGATCCGGGCGCGAGGTGGAGGCTTGAGGACGTGGAAGTTCAATCGGGGCAGGATCTGACGATAGGCGGCGGCAGCTCAGGCAAGAAAGGAGTCGTGGCTTTTGGTTCAGAAGGAGCGCCCGGGGATGCATCCGGTCCGGGTGAGCTGTCCGGTGGCATGCTGGGGCTGAACGCCGGCCAATACAGCGGCAATCTGGGATTGAAGCTGTCGGGGAGCGAGGCGAACAAAGGGGTGAAGATCCGACTTGGCTCGGGGGTAACGTTCAGCGATCTGACGCTGTGGATTGAGGTGGATGAGGACGCGGTCGAGTCGCTGAAGGAAGGATGGAGCTACCAGCTGTTCAGTAAATTCGGAGACGATTTCAATACCCAGAGGGCGAATTTGAAGTTGAAGGCGTTAGAGCCTGAATTGCTCAGGGAGAAGGGCTGCAAGTTCTCCCTCCTGGCGGATGGCACCGTGATCGTCGAGCGGGAGCGGAAACGCTATTGGGACGGGAAGAACGGACCGCTCCTGTGGGGTGATGCGACGGCGACCCCGTGGACAGATGGGGAGAGCGACCAGGGGCTCTTGTGGGACAACGGGGTGACGGTGCACGAGGTGCACTTTGAGGACAAGGACGGCGGTGATCACGAGGTCCGGCTGGTGCAGGAGAAGCTCACGGCTGAGGAGCTGCACATCGACGGCGCGGGGAGCTACACGCTCTCCGGCAACTCTGCGCTGGAGCTCGACAGAATAGTCCACAGCGAGGGTGCGACGGCGAGTCTGCAGGTGGGGATCGATTCCGCTCCGGAAGGGCAGAAGACCGGGATGACCGTGTACGGCGCAGCCACCGTAGGGGGAAGCCTGACGGTGGGCGGCAGCGGGGAGGTGTCCGTGGGGATGAACAGCGAGGTGGGAGGAAGTCTTGTGGTGAGCAAGGGAGGGCAGTTCAAGGCGGGGGAAGGACTCTCCGTGGGCGGGGATCTGGAGGCGCGTGGGACGGTCCAGCTTGTCGACGCGAAGGTGGGCGGAGGAGTGACCGTGGCTGGCTCCGCCGGGATAACGGGGAGCCTGGAGGCGGGCGGCGAGGTGAGTGTGGAGAAGGGGGCCGGGCTGACTGTCGGCGTGCTGACGGCGCAAGCGCTGGATGTGCAGGGGACTGTGAGCCTGAACGGCGGCGGCCAGAGCGAGGTGACGGGGGAGGCGACTCTGGGCGTCGGCAGCAGATTGGCGACCACCGGGGAGCTGACTGTCGGGGCGCTGAAAGCCGGGACTCCGGCCGAGCCGTGCGGTGATCTGGAGGTGGCGGAGAATGGAAAATTGACGGTCAGGGAGTGGAGCGGCAGCCTGAGTTCGCTGACTCTGAACAACGGGACGACGCTGGCGATTGACAGCGTGTCTTCCTCCGGAGAGTCCGAAGGCGGGGGCGGCACCGTGCAATTCGGGGAGCTGACTCTCAACGGGCGATCCGATCTCATGTTCAGCGCTCCGAAGAACGTCGCAGACGACCTGCATCTGCGGGTGGACGCCTGGGAAGGCGAGGGATCCCTGACGGTGCACCTCGCGGAGGAGTTCCTGCACAATGTCGCGGTCGCGGGGGGCGGAGACACCGGGACGTATCAGTTGTTTATCGATGGGGAGGAGATCAAGGAGCTTGATCATCGGCTTGGGAGCGGCGTTCAGATTGCCGATGAGGCGGGGTACAAGATCCAGCTGGACAGGGAGAAGGGGACGATCACGGTGGAGGAGATTCACCCGGAGGTGAAGGATGGGAGCGCCTACACCAGCTCGAAGGACAACGGCGGCTCCTCCGGCACGGTCTGGGACAAGAAGAACGACGAGAACATCTATTTTGACGTTTTCAGCTACGAGGAGGTTCGGGTGGATACGAACACCACGATTCAACTCACCGGGGAGCAGCGTCCGAAGCGGGCGTTCGGCACAATCGGGCTGGTGCTGCACAATCTGCAGGGCAGCAAGGCCGAGGCGACGTTGTCCGTGGTGGGCGGCGAGGGGAACGACATTGTGACCCTGCAGGATTGGGAAGATATGGTGTCCGAGAACCGTTTCACATACGGCGGCAATCTTCTGTTGTGGGACGCCAGGCTGCGCATCGACCACGGGAGACGGAATGAGCAGGGGGATGCCCCCGCCGACAGGAAGGAGGCTGTGAAGGTGACGTCGAGACTCGAGGGCGAGCTCACGCTGCGCTCCGATGAGGGGCTGGATATGTGCTGCGGCGTGCTGGAGCTGGGCGGGGGATGGAACGAGCTGGGCAGCGGGGGAATCTTGTTCGAGCACGGTCTGGAGGCTCAGCTGGCGCTGCTCGAAGGCAGCAACACGCGTGTGGCGGGTGAGATCAGACGGGGAGAGACCCTGAACCCCGATGATATTCCGGAAGGACGCAAGGAACACATCCGCCTCGAGGATGGGTCGAGTCTGGCGCTTGGCGCCGTTTCTCAGGACGAGGAGCAGTCGGCGCCGGAGACTGTGGTGCGCGAGGGAATTTTCATCGGCAACGCGACCGCAGCCGAAGACCCGGCTCAACCCGGCGAGGTGTCCGTGCAGGGGAAGGTGGCGATTGAGGGAGGCGCGCACGTGACGGGCGTGCACCTGTTCCTCGATGGAAGCGCGGATCTGGCATGGCAGGAGGGACCGGCGGAGGCGGAGGATGAGCAGGACGTGGTGTACGGTTTCGGCGGCGCGGCCGGCAGCAAGCTCAGCGGGGACAAGCAATTCTCCATCCGGGCGGCGCAGGGGGACCGCACGTGCCTCGGAACGGATTTCAGCAGCTACACGGGCACGATGACGGTTCTCGAGAGCGAGCACAGCCAGAGGTTTGTCGGAGTGACCGGCGGCGACGGGTGGAGCATGGAGGTGCAGGGCGGGGGCAACGTGGAATTTGACTTGCGGAATGACGAGGGAGGCAACGTGCCCTTGCGGATGGGCGGATTGACGCTGCAGGACGCCGCGACGATGACGCTGCAGTTCGTCATGGACGAGTCCGCGCAGGAGCAGGCGGAAGAGCAGGCGGAGCCGGTGGCTCTGGCGGATGTTCTGCCGGATGAGTTGGCTGCCGTCGGAGGAGGGGTGGCGTCCTTCGGGACTTTCCGCGCGGAAGAGGGGACGAAGCTGGTTCTCTCCACGACTTCCTTCCTCTCCCCGGCGGAGGAGGGGACGACGACGTACACACTGGGCACGGTGGATAATGTGGCAGGATCCCACATCGGCGTCGGGGAGACGGGAATCCTCCCGGAACTCCTCGGGGCGAATTTCTGGCACGTGGATTCAGCCAGGGTGTATTTGAGAGGCAACGAGATTTTGCTCGAGGTGAAGGCGGCGGAGAAGAACAAGATCGCCGAGGCTCTGGGCCCCGATGCTTCGCAAAACGCCAAAGCCGGCGCGGAGGCTCTCTGGGATGTGACCATGTCGCAGAACGGGCGCATCGTGCACGACCTTGCGGATCCGACTTCCGATCTCGCCAGGCTGGCCTATGGGGCGGATTCGCTGATGCAGGCCGGGAATGCGAAGGGGCTGGAGAAGCTGATGGCGGGCTCCGTGGGCGCCAGCTTCGCCGGCGTGGCACCCGCGCTCGGGCAGGATATGCACCGGCAGCTCACTGCCGTCCGCAACCGCACCACGTCCATGGGCACCGAGATCTCGCGGGTGGATGACGCCCATGATCTGCCCCTCTGGCACGCGTGGATCAATGCCGAGAGCGGCTACCACGAGCTGGACGACGACGGACTCCAGCCCGGCTACCGCCTCAATGGCTGGGGCGGCACGGTGGGCATGGATGCCGATGTCTCCCTCACCACGACGGTCGGTCTCGCCCTGAGCGCCATGTACAATGATCTCAAGTCCGGCGCAGCCGACAGCATGACGAGCGATCTGGACACCTATTACCTCAGCGCTTTCCTGCGCCGCATGAGCGGACGCTGGTCTCACACTCTCGTGCTGAGCGTCGGCATGGCCTCTCTCGACAGCAAGCGCACCGTGGCTCTCACCGGCGGCTCCTACACCGCCAACGGAGACACGGACGGGTATGCTCTTGGCGCCCTCTATGAGTTGGGCTACACGCACGGGCTGAGTCCGGAAGGTTCCAGCGCCCTGCAATCGGTCTTCAACGTGGAGTTCCGCCGCGTTTCGCTCAGCGGGTTTGAGGAGGATGGCTCCGCCGCTGCGCTGCACGTGGATGACATGGAGGAGACCGTCATCACCTTCGGCGCGGGTCTCCGCTACCAGCGCGCCGTGGGGACCCGGGCGGTGAACCGATCCGCTCTGCTGGAGCTGCGCGCTCTTGCCAAGGTGGATGCCGGCGACACGCAGGGCGAAGTGGTCACGAATTTCCTGGACGCCTCTTATCAGGCGCATCTTCGCGGCGCGGAGATCGGTCGCGTGGGCGTGGAACTCGGCGCGGGCGTCACGGTGCCCATCGGCAATCGCAGCTCCATCTTTGCCGATGCTTCCCTCGAGCTGCGCAGCGGCTACACTTCCTTCGACGCGGCGGTGGGATACAGGATCAATTTCTGACGAGAAGAGCCGACCCGGGTTCCGAATGACGGAGTTCGCGCGCTTTGCGTGCGGGGCGGCGAGGTTTTTTGAGCAACGCCGGGCGCGCGCGAGAGACGGGGAGCCGAGCTGATTTCGGCATGCTGAACTCCCGGATCAGGGAGGGGAGCCGCACGCCACCGGGGCAAACGCACCTGCCGGGAGTCGGTCGGGGGAGATGACTCAGTCTGCCCCCGGGTCTTCTGAGCGGCCATCCGCCCATGATTCAGGAATCCCGCCCCGAAGCCACCCCGAGAACCCGCGCCGAGCGCGAGAACGCAATGCCTCGTCCTTTCTCAAATGCGCGGCCCGCCTTCGTCACGGCACCGCCGTCCAGATGGGCGAGTCCTCGTTGTACGGCGGGGCGTTGAGGTCCTCCGGCCTGGTGGCCTGCATGAGGCAATTCACCTTCCTCCCGTCGTGAGTCGGTGCGGCTTTGATCGCGTCGAAGAGTTCCCTGGCATTCGGGGCGCCCCAGCTGGTGCGGAACAGATCGAACTTCTGACCTTTCCTGGGATCCACCTTCTTCCCATCGGTCAAGTCCTCGATGAAAAGAACGCACCCGAAACCGCCGCCGGGGATCTCGCAGATGGTAATCTGAATCGGATATTCCTGCCCCTGCTTGACCTCAAACACCTTTCCCGCTGTCAAACCTCCCAGTTGATCATTCCAGATGGACAGTTCCTTGATGTAAGGCATCAATTCATACCCTTCAAAACCGGGAAGCTTCCCTTCCTTGATCCTTTTCCAGTGGCCCTCCCGGTCTCCGGCCTTGCTCACCCACCACTTATTCGGCTCCTTCTCATCGAAGAGCGTGGGGATGAGGTAACCCGCCTCCAGCACCACTTTGTTGTTGAAGCGCACGCCCAGGAAGTCGTCCCCGGTTCCCACAAAGCGGAACTTTCCGGTCTTGGGAGCCTTCACCTTGCCGCGGTACACGGCGATCCATCCGCCATCCTGACACACGTTGTCGCACTGGAACGCAATGGGAGCATAGATTGCTCTGGCCATCGGGATGTACCAGTACGATGCATTAAGCGTTACCGGCGATTTGTAGTAGGTGGACAGAGCGGCGACGTTCCAGCTCTTGAAAAACTTCTGCACGACGAGGGCAAAATCCTTTTGTCTGGACTTCATATCGAGCCTTTTGAAAGGCTTTCCCTGTGCGTCTTTCAGAGGCTTTCCATCCTTATCCTTCGTGACGACCACGGGCAGCCTGGATGGGGCTCCGTTGCGGGTGAGCTTCAGGTCATAGAACGTTCCCTGGAGAGCGGACCCTCCCGGTTTGTTGGAGCCAAGACCGGGGCCGCCGGAGCCGAGACCTTCTCCCAAATCCATCTCGACATCGAGGGAAAGGTCAGCCTCAGCGAAATCAAATTCACCGGCGGTATCCAGGCTCACGGGCGCTGCCACAGCGCCTACGGCATTCTGCGCCACAACGACGCTCGGCGTCACAGTCGGCGAGACCGTCGCCGTCTTGGCGGAGAGCTCCTTGACCGTCGGGTTTTCCGTGGGGGGACCGTCCTCCGACGGGGCGGTGTAGGCGATGAATTCCGCCGGGGGGTCGCCCTGAATCACGATAATGGAGACATAGAGGATGGTGCCGAAGCCCAGTAAAAACCCCGCGCACACCGCAAGAGACACCAGGCGGCTCGTCAATGCCGCTTTCTTCAATTGCGCCAGCGCCTCGTCACTCATCTGGATGTGAAGTGCCATAAATTTTAATTGGTAAGTGTTTCGCTGCCTCGCATTCTATCCTCTTTTTCCGGGTTTCGCCAGAAAAAAAAGAGGGTGGAATGTTACAGATGTGTTACACCGACCGGGCCGACGCACGAGAAGACGAAATTTCCCGGTTGCACAGATGGGTGAAACAGGGGCTGCGCCGAGCGGGGAAGGGGCTTACTTTACCTTATTCTCCGCGGTTTCCTGCGAGATGACGCGATAAAAAAGAAAAAAGCTGGAAAAGCGGGGAAATAGATGTACAATAGTGGCGGAAAGACACCTGAGATCATTCTACAGACATGACCACGAAGACACTTACCGTCCTGAACAAGCTAGGCATCCACGCACGACCCGCGGCGCAATTTGTGCGCGTGGCCAGTCGGTTTCACAGTGATGTGACGGTGGAGAAGGATGGGGAGACGGTGGATGGGAAAAGCATCATGGGGCTGATGATGCTGGCGGTGGGATGCGGGGCGCAGATAACGGTGAGTGCGGAAGGCGATGATGAGGGCGATGCTCTGGCGGCGCTGGAGCAGCTCGTCGTGGACAAATTCGGTGAGAATTGAGGGAACGAACCGCCGGCGGGGAGGAGGGAGCACGAAGCAGGCGCCGGTCGGGTTGAACGCGACCACTCCATATGGAAAGAAGAACTGAGCAGAGGCTGGTGGGTTTGCCGGTGTCTCCGGGCATTGCGATCGGCAACCTGCGCGTGGAGGCCCGGGATTGCTCTGCGCCGCCGATACACCCGATCACGGAGGAGGAATTGCCCGGCGAGTGGCGGAGATTCGAGGAGGCTCTCGTGCGCACGGAGGAGGAGCTGACCACCCTCAAGCAGAGGGTGGAAGCGATTTCCGGCGCCACGGAGGCGGCGATCTTTGACGCGCATCTGCTCTTTTTGCGCGACAGCACCATCCTGGGCAAGCTCAGGAATGAGCTGCCGCTGCGTATGCAGAACATAGAGTCCGTCTATTACGCCGTGGTGCAGAACTTCATGGAGGTGATGCGGGCGGTGGATGATCCCTACCTGCGTTCGCGCGTGATGGATATCCGCGACGTGCTGCAGCGAGTTCTGCGCAACATGCAGAGCGGGGAACCGGTGAAGCGGGCGCTTCCCGCGGGCGAGGCGAGCTGCATTCTGGCGGCTTACGAGCTTACGCCCGGCGATACGGCTGATCTCGACCGCAAGAATGTGCTGGGCTTTGTGACGGAGACGGGCTCAGCGATGTCGCACACGGCGATTCTGGCGCGTTCGCTGGGATTGCCGGCGGTGGTGGCGGTGCCGCGGCTGGTGATGGATTCGCGGACGGGGAGTCCGGCGATTCTGGATGGCTATGAGGGGGCGCTCATCATCAACCCCACGGAGGAGACGCAGGAGAAATACCGGACCCTGCGCGCCGAGCGGGAGAAAGCCTACCGGGAGCTCATGGAGATGCGCGAGTTGCCGACCGTCACGACGGATGGGCGCCGCGTGCACCTGGCTGCCAATGTGGAGTTTGTGCATGAGTTTGAAACGATCCGCCGCAGCGGGGCGGAGGGGGTGGGGCTGTACCGCACGGAGTTTCTCCTGCTGGGCACGGACGGCAGCATGCCGGATGAGGAAGCGCAGTACGAGCACTACCGCAAGCTGGTGGAGGAGTGCGCCCCGGAGGAAGTGATTTTCCGCACGCTGGATGCGGGGGGCGATAAATTGCCCTTCGAACCGAACGCCGAGCGGGAGGAAAACCCGGCTCTCGGTTGGCGCGGAATTCGCGTGTCGCTCAGTCGGCCGGAGATTTTCAAGCAGCAGCTGCGCGCCATCCTGCGCGCTTCGGCGCACGGGAAGGCGGGCATCATGTTCCCCATGGTGTCGGGGGTGACGGAGGTGCGCCGCACGCTGGGGCTGCTCGAGGAATGCCGGGAGGAGCTGCGCGGGCGCGGGCAGGCGTACGACGAGAGGATGCGCGTGGGCGTGATGATCGAGGTGCCCGGCGCGGCTATGATGGCCGATGTTCTCGCTCGTTACGTCGATTTTTTCTCCATCGGCACGAATGATCTCACCCAGTACACCATCGCCGTCGATCGTGTGAACCACCGCGTCGCTTCCATCTTTCGCGTGACGCATCCCGGCGTGGTGAGGCTCATGGCACGCACGATTGAGACGGGCATTCCCACCGCCATCTGCGGGGAAATGGGCGGGGACCTGAACCTGCTGCCGCTGCTGGTGGGACTGGGAGCCACGGACATATCCGTGGGCACGCACCTGCTGCCGGTGGTTCGGGCGGCTATCCGGCGCCTGGACTATGCGGAGTGCAAGACCATGGCGCAGCAGGCTTTGCAGGCGGAGGACAGCATGGCCATCCGCGCGCTTTCCCGCGACCTGGCGCTCAAATCCTACCCGGAACTTTTCTGAGGGCTGCGACGTTTTTCGGGGCGGGGGGCCGGGGGCGATGTGAGACGTCCATCGTCATCCCAGGCTCCGAACATCTCGCCACGGCGCGTCATGTCAACGAGTTTGACGAGACGCATTTTGAAGAGGGCCGGGTGTTTTGCGGCGGCAATCTGCACCGTGTTCACCCGCACCCGCCGGTAGAGCTCCGGGAAACGGCAGAAGTTGGCCCACGTTTCGGCATCGGCCTGCAGAGCTCTGCGCACGCCCGGCAGCATGACAAAAGGCTTCGCAAGAGCCAGAGCTGCGCGGCCTGCCGGCGTCATGAGCCCGAGGCGTTCCAGCCGCTCGCAGCGCGCCTTGTTCAATTCACTCCAAACGCTGCCTTTTCTGCGGGGAGAAAATCGTTGAAGGGTTTCACCCGATTCCGACCGGCGTGTGGTGCTGTCGATCCAACCGAAACAGAGAGCTTCTTCCACGGCATCCAGATACAGCAAGCCGGGGGAACTGCCCACCTGCCGACGGACCACGGGCACCCAGCATTCTTTCTCTTCGGCAGCATGATCGAGCAGCCACGATCGAAAGTCATTGCGATGATTGACTTTCAGAACATTATGTATAACAAGCCGTGCAGCCATGGCATGGAGGAGCGAGATGCAAAAAGGCGTGCCGATGCGGGCACGCCTCCGGAAAAACATAGAAACCGCGCGAGGCTGACTTATCTGGCGCGGTAGTACTGGTAGTGCACGCGGTCGTCGATCGCGAGGGATTCGCGGGCGGTGCGGATGACATCCGGCTCGGCCTCAAAGGCAAAGAGCATATATTGACCACTCTTCTGGTGATGGGACTCGTAGGCGAAATCCCGGCGTCCCACATTTGTGACCTCCGTCACATTGGCGCCGGCTTCCTTCAGCTTGGCGCTCATGGCCTCCGTGAGCTCATCAAGAGTCTCGCTGCCTTTCATGTTGAGGACGATCAGTGCTTCGTACTTTCTCATGGCGTTGTAGTAATTGGAAATGCTTAGTCGCGCGTTGCGGCGCAGTATGATGCACCTTTCCGCTTCGTTATGCAAGCCTAAAATGCGGCATTTTGCGTTCGGGGGCGGAGAAAAGCGGGAAAATGGTTCAAATTGCGGTATTTCCGGGGGTGATCAAGACGCCTGAGAGATGATTATTGCCTTGACTTTCGGCGGACTATCAGCTAGGGTAGCCGGTGAGCATGAAAGATCGTCGAATCGTCATCACGGGCATGGGGGTTCTCTCCCCATTGGGCAATAGCGTCGAGGAAACGTGGCAGGGGATGAAAGCGGGGAAGAGCGGGATCGGCCGGATCCAGAGTCTCGGGGATATTTCAAATTTTCCGGTGCAGATAGCGGGCGAAGTGCGCAACTTTGACCCGGCGCCCTATTTCAAGAAAGATCCGAAGGCGGTGCGGCGCTGCGATCGCTTTGAGCAGCTCGCCATGGCCGCCACTGTGATGGCGCTGGAGGATGCCGCTCTGGACCCCGGGAAGGTCAACCGCGAGCGGGTAGGGGTGATGATCGGCTCCGGCATCGGCGGGTTAGGCATTCACGGGCAGAATTGCGCCACCCTGCTGGAGAGCGGCATGCGCCGCGTGTCTCCTTTCTGCATCCCGTACATGATCACCAACATGGCCAGCGGGATGGTGAGCATCGAATACGGCTTCGGCGGGCCGAACATGAGCATCTCCACGGCTTGTGCGACCTCCAACCATTCCATAGGCGAGGCCTGGCGCATCATGAAGTTCGGGGATGCCGACGTGATGCTCTGCGGAGGCGCGGAGGCTTCTATCCTCCCCATCGGCATCGCAGGCTTCGCCAACATGAAGGCGCTTTCCACCCGCAATGATGACCCCGCCACCGCATCGCGTCCGTACGATGTGGACCGCGACGGCTTTGTGATGGGCGAAGGGGCGGGGGTTATCGTGCTGGAAACGCTTGAGCACGCCCGGGAACGCGGCGCGCGCATTCTGGCGGAACTCGTGGGCTATGGTCTGAGCGCAGACGCGTACCATTTGACATCCCCGATGCCGGAAGGCGAGGGGGCTGCGCGGTGCATGAAGATGGCGCTGGAGCATGCGGGGCTCAACCCCGGGCAGATTGATTATGTGAACACGCACGGCACCTCCACGCACCTGGGCGACATTTGCGAGATTAAGGCCATCAAGAGCGTGTTCGGGGACTATGCGAAGGACGGTCTGCTGGTGAGCTCCACGAAGTCCATGACCGGGCATCTTCTGGGCGCTGCGGGCGGCATTGAGCTGATGGCGTGTGTGAAAGCGATCCAGGATGATTACGTGCCTCCCACCATCAACGTCTTCAATCAGGATCCCGAGTGCGACCTTGACGTTTGCGCCAACAAAGGCCGCGAGCACAAGGTGGATATAGCTCTGAGCAACTCCTTCGGCTTCGGCGGGCACAACGCGTCACTCATTGTGAAACGCTTTGAGTCGTGATGGAATCCCCGGCGGAAAACGCGTCCCGGTCGAGCTGGCGGAGCCGGTTGCGGACGCTCGGTGCGGGGGATTTGTTTCTCCTGCGCTGGGTGTTGCTCGGCGTCGTGGCGCCGGGGAGCGTCGTTTTGTTGCAGCTGACGAGCTTCTTCGAGATTCTGGATGAGCAGCAGTTGCGCATTCTGGGCGGGCATCCTTTCTATATCAGCGCTGAGGATGTGCAGTCCACCCTGCTTTCTCCGCCGGTTACCTTTGCCGTCTGCGTCGGCATCGCCCTGTATCTCGGTGCGGTGTTATTGCGCTGCCGGAGCTACTTGCGGCGCACTCATATCTGTCTTCTGGCGACGGTTGCCATCGCCATGCCGGGATTGCTCTGCGTGCTGTGGCATGGCGTGCTGTACGTGAGTCAGCCTCTCGTTTGTCTGGCGGCGCTCTGGCTGTTGCTCGTTCCCTGCAGTTTCGTGAAAAGACTTCTCTCATGAAGGCGCAGGATTATCCACTTGCCATGCGCGAACTCATTGAGTGTCTCTGCCGCCTGCCCGGCACGGGACGACGGAGCGCCGAGCGGCTGGCCCTCTGGCTGCTGCAGCACGGCAAAGCCGATGCCCGGGATCTTTCCACGGCGCTCATCCGGGCGGTAGAGCAGACGACGGCGTGCCCCCGCTGCGGATTTTTTTCGACAGACGGGGAGCTCTGCGCCGCGTGTGCGGATCCCACGCGCGACACCTCACTGCTCTGCGTGGTGGAGCAACCGACGGATGTGCTGCCCATCGAGCGCAGCGGTTCCTACCATGGGCTTTACCATTGTCTTGGGGGAAAGGTTTCGCCGCTGGATGGCGTGATGCCGGAGCAGCTGAGCATCCCGCAGCTTCTCGATCGGGTGAGGGAACAGCCCGGCTGCGAAGTCATCCTCGCCCTGGGAAGTGATGTGGAAGGGGATGCAACGGCGCTCTATCTGGCTGAACAACTGGGGGAACTGCCTTGCACGATCTCGCGCATTGCTCAGGGGATGCCCGCCGGAGCAGGTCTCTCCCAGGCGGATTCCATCACCCTGCTGCGCGCCATTCAGGGCAGGACGAAGATCTGAGACCCCTGAGCGCTCCCCGGAAAGGCAACAGAAAGGGCGGTGAACACAGAAGCGTCCGCCGCCCCGGAAAATCGGGTTGAAGAGGAAAATGGAGGGAAAGGGAAATCAGTCCGCCTGTTTCACCACCACCTCAGCGCCGCTCTGAGTCTTGTAGGTGCCGCAGGAAGGGCAGGCCGTGTGTCCCGGCACCGCAGCGCCGCACCTGGGGCATGTGCCAAGTTTGGGGGCTTTCCACGCTTGCGCGGCCAGGCGTGAGCGTTGCTTCATCTTCGAGGTTCTGCGTTTGGGGGCTGCCATAATCTTAAAATGGTAAGGGTTTGAGCAGGTGTCACTCGGAGGGAGAGGCGTTCACAGCATCCAGTGCATCCCACACGCTCTTCCCACCCGGGGCGACAGAGTCTACACCTTGTTGGGGGGCTTTGTCCAGTCCAAATTCGCTCATGACGTCATTTATTTGGCAAGATTTGCCGATGAGCTCGCATTTCGGGTAGGTTGGCAGAGCCAGCATCAGCTCTTCATGCAGGTCATCCGTCAGGTCCACCTCCTCCTGATCCCTTTCCAGCGAGACATTCAGGGTGCAAGCGACGGGAAGGGTAAAGTCGAATTCCTCGAGGCATCGCTCGCAACGCACTCTCAGAGGCGCCTGCATCGCCGCCCGGGCTACCAATTCCTTCTCGTCGTACACTTGCGCGCGGATGCTGCAGGAGACGGGTCCTGCAGCGCGCAGGCTCCCCGTCGCCTCTGTGCCGAGCAGGGCCGCCGCCTCCACCTCCTCAGAAAGTTCAAGACCGGCTTCGCCGATTTGCTGCAGATTGATGATTACCCTCTTTTTCACGGTGTCATCCTAGCGCGAGGGCGCGGTATTTGTCAATGACGAATTGCGGGTTCGCGGCGCCGGGGAAGTACGCGCTTGCAAAGGGGCGGGGAAACGGATAGAATCGGGGGCGTTATGAGCGATGCAAAGAAAGAGCTTTTGGAGATGCTGCTGGCGAAGTCGATCAAGACAGGGCATTTTATTCTCGCTTCGGGGAAAGAGAGCGATTTGTACTGCGACTGCCGGGTGACCACGCTGGACGCGCGCGGCGCAAATCTCATCGGCGAGGTGGGCTGGCGACTCGTGCGCGATGAAATTCTTCCGCGTTTTCCGCAGGTGCAGGCTATCGGGGGCATGACGATGGGGGCGGATCCCATTTCACTGGCCATTGGCATGTACTCCGCCGGGGAACGAGCTCTGGGGATTTTCACCGTGCGCAAGGAGGCGAAGGATCACGGGCGCGGCAAGCGCATCGAAGGCAATTTCAAGGCGGGGGATGCGGTGATTGTGGTGGACGATGTGATCACCACCGGCGGTTCGACCATCAAGGCCATCGACGCCATCGAGGCGGAGGGCGGCAAGGTGGCGGCGGCTCTGGTGCTGGTGGATCGAGAGGAAGGGGGACGCGAGGCGATTGAAGGACGCGGCGTGCCGGTGTATGCACTTTTCACGCGGGGGAGCATTTTCGGCGACAAGTAATCATTGATTTTCTTCATGCTGCCTCTCATCGCAGGCATTGAGGGAACGCGGCTGAGTGCGCGCGAGGCGGAACTTTTCTCGCGCCTGCAGCCGGCGGGCTACATACTTTTCTCGCGAAATATTGAGGATTACGAGGAAACCCGTGAACTTACGGACGCCCTTCGGCGGCTCACGACGGGGGCGTACGAACCCATCATCGCGCTGGATCAGGAAGGCGGACGCGTCATTCGCACGGCGGCTATCGGCATCCGGCTGCCCTCAGCTGCTGCGCTGGGGGCTGCGGCGGATGCGCATTGGGTGGAGCAGGCGGCGCTGTATTCCTCCCGCTGTCTGCACACGCTGGGGGTGAACACCGTGCTGGCGCCTGTGCTGGATTACGGATCGGAGAGGGCAAACGCTCTGGGCGGACGCTGCTGGGGGGCGGACTCGCAGGCGGTGATCTCGTACGCGGGGGTGTGGAACCGGGTCATGCAGCGGCGCGGCATCCTCACCTGCGGCAAGCATTTTCCCGGGATGGGTGAGGCGCGGCAGGATCCGCATTTTTCTCTGCCGCAGCTGGAGGCTTCCCGCGAGCAGATGCTGGCGGAAAACGGCTCCGCCATTCCCTTCACCGCCCTCATGGATGAACTTCCCTCCATCATGGTGGCGCACCCGGTGGCCGTGGAGGTGGATGCCGAGCGTCCGGCGTCGCTGTCTCCCGCGGTGGTGGGGGATTTTCTGCGGCGGCAGCTGGGGTATGAGGGGGTGGTGTTTACGGATGATCTCTGCATGGGCGCAATCACGGAGACTTGCGCTGTGCCGGAGGCGGCGGCTCTGGCGATTCAGGCGGGGTGCGACGCGCCGCTGGTGTGCCACGGCGTTTTGAATTTGCTGGGGGAGGTGGCGGAGTCTCTCTCTGCTCTGCCGGAGGATGCGCTGCGGGCCGCGCAGGAACGGCTTGAGAGATTTCGCATGCTGATACCGGCTCCTCAGCCGCCGATGCGTTTCATTGAATGGCGGGAGTACGCGGAGGACGTGCGGATCTTTTGTTCCCGCGTGGCGGAGCATGCCGTGGAAGAGGAGTCGCCCGCTTCCCCTGTGCAGGATTATTGAAGCGCGGCGTTCTCAATGCGCCGCACCGGCAGGGGAAGAGGAGATTGCCCGAGCCAGTCCAGATGCGTCGTGGTGATGAAGGCCTGCGAATCCGGAGGCAGGGCGCTGAGCATTGCCCTGCGTCGCGCGGGATCCATCTCCCCGAAGATGTCGTCGATGAGCAGCACGGGCGCCAGACCGGTTTCCGCATGGAGCAGACTCGCCTGCGCCAGAGCCAGAGCGACGGCCAGTGTGCGCTGCTGTCCTTCGGAAGCGTAGCTTGCGGCGGGGTGTCCGCCGATGCTCAACTCGATGTCGTCGCGATGCGGGCCCAGCGTGGTGCAGCCGACGTGCAGGTCGTTCTCCAGGCAATTTTCCAGCGCGTGGATCAGCGGGTCGCGAGTCGCCGCGGTGTAATGCAGGGAGACCTCCTCCAGCGGATTTCCGGAGATTGCGCGGTGGTGCTGCAGGACGTGCGGGCGCAGGAGGTCGAGCAGGCGGAGACGGAGGCGGGTGAGCTCCTCCCCATGCTCTGCCAGAACGGAGGCGTAGCTCTGCAACACGTCCCGCCGGGGATGCGGGTTGCGCAGCAGAAGGTTGCGCGAGCGCAGAGCCTTGCGGTAGGCCTGCAGATGGCTGCGATAGAGAGGATGCCACTGCATGCCGAGGAAATCCAGGAAATCTCTCCGCTGCTCGGCGGGACCGTACACGAGGGCCATATCGCGATTGCCGAGCCAGGTTACGGGAGGCGAGCCGACCAGGTAATCCGCGTAGGCGCGCTCCTCCCGGTTATTCACCCGCATTTCCAAGCGGCGCGGCTGCCAGACGAGGCGGCGCGTGCCGGAATCCGTATCCAGCGAGATGCCGAAACCGGGAGCGCCGTGGAGCGCGAGGCGATCCAGACGCGAAGCGCGCGGGCTATGCAGGGTGAGCGCGACGCAGATGGCCTCGATGAGGCTCGTCTTGCCCTGTGCGTTGGCGCCGATCAGCAGGGCGCCCTCAGGGGGGATATCCCAGTTCAGACGCTTGTAGCAGCGGAAATCCCTGAGTCGCAGCGTGTGCAGCATGGGTCAAATCTCGGTGGGCAAGGCGCGGATGGCGTCCATAATCTTCTGACCGATGGCGAGCTGGGCCGAGCGTCCCCTGGCTCGATGTTCCTCAGCGGAAAAGGGGATGGGGTCGCCGATGCTCACCGTGATGGGTCGGAAGCGGAGTTTAGAGGAATGGATGGGCAAACAGTCGAAGGCGCCGGAGATGCGGAGGGGCTGCACGGGGACCGAGGCGAGTTTGCTGATGATGAGACCGATGCCGGGCATAGCCTCATGGATTTCGCCGTCCGGGCTGCGCGAACCTTCCGGGAAGATGACGACACGCTCGCCCGCCTTCAGCAGACGCATCACTTTCAGGATTCCTCCGGGATCCGGTTTTTCCTGATCAATGGGGATAGCCTGGCAGAGCGGCAGCGTGTACTTCATGAAAAGCGGGTCAAACAGCGTCCTGCGCGCCAGAAAATGAACCTGCGTTTCGTAGATTCCCCCGATCAGCGGCGGATCCAGAAAGCTCTGGTGGTTTGCCACGATGATGCACGGCCCCTCCTGGATGAGCTTTTCGTAATGGATGAGGCGCAGGCTGAAGAGCGACTCGTAGATGGCGTGCGTGAGCGAATGGCCGATGAAATAGACGGGGTTCATGGGAGTTTACCGGGCTAGTTTGAGCCGGATGTCATTGATGATGAGTTGTACGACCTGGTCGATGGTCATGGCTGACGTATCCACGAGCAGGGCATCCGGCGCCTGGGTCAGCGGGGCGCAACGGCGGGATCTGTCGTTTTTATCCCGCTCGTCGATGGAATCGGTGAGTCCCTGTGCGGCGCGGCGCGCGGCGCGCACCTCCGGCGAGGCGGTGACAAAGTACTTGAAGGGAGTATCCGGGAAGACGACGGAGCCGATGTCGCGTCCCTCCATGACGACGGGTTCGCTCTTGTTGTACTCGCGCTGCTTCTGCAGAAGGAAGGCGCGCACCTCCGGGATGGCGGCGACGACGGAAACGGAATCATTGACCGCAGGCAGAGTGAGTTCGGTCGTGAGTTTTCTGCCGCCGCAGAGCACGGTGGAAATGGAATTCTCCTTGCCGAATTGCAGAGGGATGCCGGGGAGGAGGGAGATGACGGCGTTTGTGTCCGTTGCCGGGACTCCCTGCTGAGCGAGGTACCACGCGATGGCGCGGTACATGGCGCCGGTGTTGATGAAGGTATAGCCAAGCTCCCTGGCAATGAGTCTGGCAACGGTTGATTTACCGGAGGCGGCAGGTCCGTCAATGGCAATGGCCGGAGGATTCATATGGGTGGCAGTATAATCGCCGCGGGGCGTTCTGTCCAGCCGAAACGCAGCCGGGAAGCAGTCCGTGGCTTTGTTACGTTAAAGGAATTGGATGAAAAGAGGAACGGGTGGAACGCTGCCGTCGTCCATCAGCGGCGCGATGCTTTCTGTGGGCGCCCAGCCGCGCACGCCGGTGGAGGTTTCCACATAGCAGAAGCTGCCGCGTTTTGCCAGCAGATGCAGTGGGGTGGAGGGCGTAAGGCGCAAAATGCCGGCGGCATCCTCTGTCGCAGCGTTGCGCAGGGCGCTTTCCTGCGTCACATAAGCGATATCCGCCGGCGGCAGCGAGCTGAAATCCGGTGTTTCGCGCGTGGTGTAATACACCCAGTCGAGCAGGCAGAGCAGGCTCAACAGGGCGCCTGCAGAGGAGAGCCCGATGAGCACGGCGCGCCCGCGCTGACAGACGAGCAGCAGCGCCAGACAAAACGCCAGCCCGGCGGTGCACACGATGCTTGTTAAGCACAACTGACTGAAATTCAACAATGTGAACACGCGATCCGCCCCATCGCGGACGGGGAGAACGGCGCCCTCTTTGCGCTGGATGAAGTCGAGGTTGGCACGGGCTTCCGGGAAGGAAGGATTAACCTGCAACGCGCGGGCGTAGTGAAGAGCGGCCTGGCCCGGCTTGCCGAGGCGATAAAAGCAATTGCCGATGTTATAGTGCAGGAGGTCGGCGCGGGGGGAGTTCGGTCCCTCTTTTTTGCAGGTCTGTTGGAGCTGCTCCAGCGCTTTGGTGTATTGCCTGCTGCGGTAGGCCTCCCCTGCGGGATCATCCGTGGCGTGAGTCAGCGGCAACAGGGCGAGGAGGAGCAGCGCCGCTTTCCCCGCCGCGCGTGCAAGGGCCTTGCGAACGCTGCGCAGCATGGCGGCGCGCTCAGCGGGATTCAGCTCAGCCATAGCCCCGGGGCGGAAGGCTTCATCATCCCTCCGTTTCAGGATCTGCTCCGTCTCTGCATCACGCGCTGCGGCGGGCACAGAGGCCTCAATGAACGAGCCGATGCGCTTCAGGAAGGGGAGATCCTCCTGCTCGCGCGAAATGGCTGTGAGTTCTCGTTCCCGAGCGCGGTCGGCAGCATGAAGAGCAAGCCGACGCATGAGGCAGCGCGTCGTCAGCACGGCAATGATCACCAGAGCCGGCAGATAGAGCAGGAAGAGCACGCAGCGCGGCAACTGCCACAAGCGGCGGGAGGCGTGGATAGGCAGGTAATCGTAGATATCCGTCAATTCCGCCACCGGCACTGTTCCGGCGGGAGGCGGGGCGACGGCCTGGGCGATGGCAGCGTTGCCCGCACTGTCGGTTTCCCTCCAGGGCAGGGGGATAGGGGCTGTGGTCGCCCGCTTGTAAGACATGGAAGAGGGATCAAAGTAGCTGAGCACGAAAGACGGGATGGCGTCCACTTCCGCTACCGGGCGCATGAGCTGGGTGAAGGTCATCCCCACCGTTTCGCCGCTGGCGGAGACGATCGGCTTGCGCGTGGCAGGGACAAGCTTCCAGTTGGCGGCATCATCCGGCGGCGGGCAGGCAAGTTGCTGCAAATTCCCGGAACCGCGCACGGTGATTTCTACTTCCACCGCCTCATTCATCGCGAGGGAGGTGGCATTTGTCCCGGAAGAGATGGTGTAATTTCCCACGGTGTCGGCAAACTGCGGAGGCGCCCCCGGCGGCAGCGGGAGAGCGGAGAGGGAAAGCGTCGGCAGGGGAACCTCCTCCTGCCCCATGGTGAAGAATCCGCGCTGGCGAGCGATGAGCGCCTTGCCGGTGATGTCTGAATTGCCCTCGCGGAAGGGGGTGAGTTCGCCCACAAAATCGCTCGTGGACCAGAACTGCCCGCGTGCGAAAGCCCGGGTGCTTTCCATGAGCCGACTCTGGATCATGGCGACGACGCCCTGGAGAGCCGGTTGCAGGGTGCTCACCTTCACTCCCACGGCATGCAGCTGCGGCAGGCTGGGCACGAAACAATCCTGCGGAAGGAAGAGTTTCAGAGCTGTGCGCACAGGCTGGTGCACGTAGCCTTCTTTTGGGGTGGTGTACCACAGGGCGCCGTATGGCACCGGGGAGTTGTACCATTTGATTTCGGAAGTCAATAACACCTGCAGAGGCGGGAGTTTGACCGTCTGTTTACGCCCGCTGCGGTACTCCACCGTCACTTCTCCCATGTCGAGCTGCCCCGCCTTGTCCGCCCGCACGAGGATGGGCAGAATTTCCACCATCGCGCGGTCAGGATCGAGAGGATTGGCGCCGGCGGTGGGTTGCTGCAGTTGCACCGTGGCGCCTCGCGGCTGGGGAGCTTTCGGCAGCACAAACGTATCCTCGCCGAGCTCCGTGTCCACGAGATAGAGCATGACCTGCTCGCCAGGAACGGCAACCCCGGTGGACCACACCGGCACCACTTCCGCCGCTGTGTGGAGTGCGAATGCAAGGGCGAATCCTATTGCAAGACTGATTTTGTGTAGGGAAATCATAGGGGAGAGGGTTAATAATCCTTGAGCGGTGGGCGTGCCGGGCGGTTGCGGTGCGGGATGGGGGAGCCGCCCATCTCATCTGTGTGCATGCGCAGGATGCCGGCGGCGCGCTGCTTATCCTTCTCTTCCTCGCTCATTTCCGCCTCCTGCGCGCGCTGCTCTTTTCTGCCGGAGGATTGATCCGGCTTGCGTTGCTGCCGATTCCGGTCCTGCTTATTTTGCGGTTGTTGCTGCTGCTGATTTTCGGGATCAGTTCCGTTCTGTTGCTCGTCGTTTTTCTGCTGTTGGTCGTCCTGTTGATCCTGACCGTTCTGTTTGTCCTGTTCGTTCTGTTTGTCCTGCTGCTGATTTTTATCCTGCTGCCCCTTCTCGTCCCGCTCGTTCGGATCAGAGTTCGGTTGATTCTGTTGTTGCTGATCGCTCTTCTCCTTTTGCTGATCCTGATTTTGACGGTCGTTGTTTTTTTCAGAGTTTTGCTGCTGCTGCTCGTTATTTTGCTGCTGGTTTTTGTCCTCGTTTTGCTGGTTTTGCTGCTGTTGACTCCGGTCCTGTTGATTTTGTTGTTGCTGCTGTTGCTGCTGTTGCTGTTGCTGTTGCTGTTTCAGCCGTTCGATTTCTTCTTCCAGTTTTTTGATGAGCTCCTGCACCCTGGCCGTGTTGTTTTGGGCGGGGGCGAATTTCGGGGTGCTTTTCAGGGCGTCGTTGTACGGCTTGAGGCATTTCTTGAGCTCATCGACGATACTCTGCAGCTCCTCCGGCGATGGTTGTTTCGGGGCAGTCTTTCCCGCATCATCCGGCGACGGTTCGTAGAGATGCCGCAGACGGTCGAAAACGGCGCGGGTTTGCATATTTCCCAGGGCGAGATGGGCTGCGGATTGCAGGGTGCGGTCTTCCGAAAGCAGGGCGTCAGAAAGCAGGCGCTGCGCTTCGGGGACTTTGGCTTTTTGCATGGCGTGAAGTCCCGCTTCGTACGCCTCCCCCGGCGTGGGAGCGGTCGTTTCCTCTTCCGCATGTACCGAGGAGAGAGAGGAGAGGAGGAGGAACAGCATCAGTTTTCGCGGAGCCTTCCATTCACTGCGCAGAATGATCGAAACGACGAGGAGAAGCAGGGAAGGGAGAGCAAACCACGCAAAAAGATCCCGCGGAGAACTCCCCACGGCATAGGATTCCTCATGGCGCGCGAGCTTCTCGGCGGTCTCGCGAGCGAAGGCGGTAAGATCCGCTCCGGAGTTCATCGTGAAGAAACTGCCGCCGGAGGATTGGGCAAAGCGCCGCAGAGCCTCGACATCCAGCTTGCTGATGACATGCTTGCCCTCCGCGTTCTGCCAGAGTTGATTTTCTCCCTCGGGATCGGGGATGGGCGCCCCGGTAGGGGTGCCGATGCCCACCGTGACGATGAGCATGTGATTCTTTCGCGCCTCCTCCACCGCATCAGAGGAGGATTCTACAGTATCTTCCCCATCGCTCAGAATGACGAGCGCATTCGCGCCGTCCGGGGCGCTGCGGGCGAAGGCGCGCAGCGCGCAGCGCAGGAGCATGTCGAAGTTTGTGCCGCCGTAGCCTGCCCATCCCCGGTTCACCTGCTCCAGGGCATCGCGCAGAGCCGTGTGGTCATAAGTGAGAGGCACCACGAGATCCGCCTCGCCGGAGAAAACGATCAGTCCAATCTTATCCGCAGGGAGAGCCTCAATGAGCTCATACGCCGCCGCGCGCGCTTCCTCCAATCGGGAGGGTTTCACATCCTGCGTCTCCATGGAGCGGGAAATATCCAGGGCAATGAGCAGATTGCGCCCGCTTGCCCTGCCTTCTCCCGGTTCATAGCCGTTGATGGGGCGCGCCAGGGCGCACAGAACGCCCGCCAGAGCGAGAAGAGCGAGCAGATCCGGCAGCAGGGTGCGGTACAGCGGTCTCGCCTGCAGCAGCTCCGGGTGTTTCGGCGAGACGAGCAAAAAGGCGCTGCGCTTCCTCCTCCTCCACGACGCAAGGGAAGCGACCGCCAGCAGAGCCGGCAGCAGCAGCATGATCAAAACTTGCGGATAGAGAAAGCTCATGGGACAGGGTGGGGGCGTATCAGAGTGAGAAGGGAACCCGCCGTCAGCAGCAGAGCCGCCAGCAGCAGCGGGTACATGAACAGAGCCTCATAGCTCACCAGCTTGCGGCGTGTGGCATCCGTTTTCTCCAGGCTGTCGATGTTATCAAAGGCCTTTTTCAGTTGTGTTCCGCTGCCGGCGCGATAAAAACGCCCGCCGGTGATGGAAGCGATCTCGCGCAAGGTCTCTTCATCGAAGATGTCCACATCTGCCGTGTACCGCGAGAGGCGTTCATCGCGACCGATAGCAATCGTGAAGATGCGGATGCCGAGGTGAGCGGCTTGTTTTGCGGCATCCGTTGGGGAAATGCTGCCGCTGTTGTTCACGCCGTCGGTGACGAGGATGATGACCTTGGATTTTGTTTCCTTGCGTTCTTCCAGGCGCGTGGCGGCGCCGGCGATAGCCGTGCCGATAGCCGTGCCATCGGGCTCGATGTAGCCGGGTTTCGGTTGCTGCCCGAATCCTCCTTCCTCGGCGAGGTAAAATTGATTGAGGATGTAGTTGAGAATCGAGTGATCCAACGTGAGCGGACTGCACAGTTTCGCGCGTCCGGCAAAGGCGAGCAGCCCGATGCGGTCATTTGGTCTCCCGGCAATGAAAGCGGAGATGACGTGTTTGGCGGCGGTGAGACGATCCACGGTAGTGCGCGCCGGGCGTCCGAAGTCATCCTGCACGGCAAAGCTCATATCGCGCAGGCTCATGGAGCCGGAGAGGTCGCAGGCGATCATGATGTCGATGCCGCTCACTTTGTTTTCATCGTACTCCAGCCGCCAACGGGGCTGAGCCAGGGCGAGGATGACGCAGCCGGCGGCCAGAGTGGCGCAGAGCGGGCCGAGACGACCCGCCAGCGAATGAGGGGTGCGCGCAAAGCGTCCGAAAAACGACAGAGTGGGGAAGCTGATGCTGCCCGAGGTTCCGCGTCTGCGCCGCAGCACGAGCAGAGGCGCCAGCACGAGCAACGCCCACAGCCACGCCGGTTCACCCCAGGTGAAGTCCCGTGCGCCGACAGATTGAGCCGCAGCGAGTGGCAGAGCCAGAGCGAGGAGAGGGGCATGCAGAGGGGAGGGGCGTTTTTCCTGCTCCCGCAGGGTGTCAGACACCTTTTCGATGAGGTTGCGCGTGCGGGCGATGAAGGAGGCGACGCGGGCATCCGCATCTTCGCCATCCGGTTCGTTGTATTTGAGTTCGGCGAGTTCTTCGAGGAGACGGCGCGTCTCGTCTCGTTGTGCACCCGGCACGTTGGAGAGGGAGTCGATGCGCTGGCTGAATTCCTCATGCGTTTCGTACAGGGAGGTATCCTGCAAGCGGCAGCGGAGGTAATCGCGCAGGATGAGAGAGAGACGCAAGCTGCACTCACGCAGGGTTATTTCCTTCCCCTCCAGTTGCCGGAGAGAATCGAAGGCGACTTCTTCGGCGCTCGGGGGCAGGGGAGCAGAACGGCGCTTTCGGCGCCACAACAGATAGAAGATGAGCATCAGCGCCGCCGCGAGAGCGCCCGCTGTCCACCACAACCACCCGTAACCCGCGGTAAAAAGCTTCGCCGGCAGCTCGGAATCCAGCTGCGGAATAAAGTCCAGAATGTTTGTTTCCTGCTGAAACATGGAAAAAATCAGCGAACGATGAGACGGGAACGGCGTTTGAAGAGGCGGCGCAGCGGCGGCAGGTAGTCCTCATCCGTGCGCAAGGTGAGGTGATCAATGCCGAGTTGGTTGAGGAGGTGATCCCACTCCGCGTAGTGTGAACGCAGAGCCTTTGCGTGCGCGGTGCGCAGGGCGGGGATGCCGAGGTCAATGCACGCCTGTTGCCCTGTTTCAGGGTTTATCAGACTCACCATTCCAGCCGCCGGCGGTTCGAGCTCCACGGCGTCGTTGATGCGCACGGGAATCAGCTCATGGCGGAAGGCAAGCTTCCCCATCGCCGGTTTATCCGCGGGGTAGAGGAAATCGCTCATGAGAATGAGCATCGCGCGCTTGTGCTGGGTGCGCAGAATTTCCTCCGCCACGTGCGAGAAAGAATGATCTCCCCTGCCGCCGGGGGCCTTGAGAATCTCGCGCACGATGCGCAGACACTGCTGGGCGCCTTTGGCGGGGGGCAGGTAGAAGGAACGCTCCCCATTGCCGTAGAGCAGCAGTCCCGCCTTGTCGCCATTCAGTGCGGCGCTGTAAGCCAGCACAGCGGCGATTTGCGCGGCGCACTCGAGTTTGGTGTCTTCGCTCTGTGGGCCGGCGTAGCGCATTGAACCACTGACATCCACTGCCAGGAGGAGGATCTGCTCGCGTTCTTCATGGAATTTTCTCACGTACGGCGTGCCGGTGCGGGCGGTGACTTTCCAGTCGATGAAGCGGGGGTCATCCCCCGGGGCGTACTCGCGGAAATCGTCGAAATCCAGTCCCTGCCCGCGGAAACCGGAACGGTATTCGCCGGCGAAGCTGGTGGCAGCAAGACGGCGCGCGCGCAGCTCAATGCGGCGTACCTTCTGCATAATTTCGTGCGTCTTGTCCATGTTCACCACAGAGGAAAGCCTGCGCGCTCACTCATCAGGGCACGGGCACCCTGGAGAGCACGCGCTCGATGATGTCATCCGCTCCCACTCCCGCTGCCTCCGCCTCGTACGAGAGCAGAATGCGGTGGCGCAGGATGTCGTGTGCGAGGTCCTTGATGTCCTGTGGGGTGACATAGCCACGCTGGCGAGTGAAGGCGAGAGCTTTCGCCGCGAGACCGATGTTGATGGTAGCGCGTGGGGAAGCGCCGGCGCGCACCATGCCGGCCAATGAGCGATCCACTTTCTCCGGCGCGCGCGTGGAGCGCACGAGGTCGACGATGTAACGCTGGACGGCGGGGTCGATGAAGATGCGATCCACCAGCTCCCTGGCGCTTTCAATTTCTTCGGGGCGCACGACAGGCTGCGTGGCGGGGGCGGCGGAGGTGCTGCCCATGAGTTCCAGCACCTGCAGCTCCTCATCCCGCGAGGGATAATCCACGAGCACTTTGAACAGGAAGCGGTCGAGCTGAGCCTCCGGGAGCTGGTAAGTTCCTTCCTGTTCGATAGGGTTCTGCGTGGCGAGCACGAGGAAGGGGTCGGGCAGCTTGTAGCTCGTTTCTCCCAGGGTGACCTGTCGCTCCTGCATCGCTTCCAGCAGCGCGCTCTGCACCTTTGCCGGGGCGCGGTTGATTTCATCCGCCAGAATCAGGTTGGCAAAGATGGGGCCTCTCTTCGGGATAAACTGCCGCTCCTCCGGATTGTAGATCATGGTGCCGATCAAATCCGCCGGCAGCAGATCCGGCGTGAATTGAATCCGCGAAAATCCCGCGTGCAGCGCGCCTGCCAGCGCTTTCACCGACAGAGTCTTCGCCAGCCCCGGCACACCTTCCAGCAGGACGTGCCCCTTGCACAGCAAGCTCAAAATAAGACGATTGATGAGTTTCTGCTGGCCGACTACCACCTTGCTCATCTCTATTTTCACGGCGCTGACCCACGCTGATCTCTGCGCGATCTCTTCGTTGAATTCCTGTGTGTTCATAGTCTGTCGCTCCTCAGGATAGCACGACACGGCCCATTTTCAAGCTGCATCTTCTAACCTGACACAAATTGTGAGACGCCCATGAGCGCCGTTTCATTCAAAAAAACTCACGCGGCGAGATACTGCTCAGCTTAATTGCCGGGCTGTCACCAGGAAGACCTTGTCGCCCCGGCGCACCTTCTGCGGCAGAGGGATGAGGGCTCTTCCTCCCTTTGGCACGGTGTGCACCGCTTGCGCATCGCCCTTTTCGTCATCGCAGCGCATGGTTTCCACCCGGTGGCGCAGCACGCCCGTGGTGCGCCCGGTGATCTCAATTTGCGCGCCGACAGACAGGGGCGCCGCCTCCACGGCGATTTCCGCCACGCCCGGCTGTGAGAAGAAGCGGAGGACACGGCCGAGGTGTTCCCGTTTTTCCGGGGAACGGGATCCGGCGGATCCGCTCCAGATTTTCCAGGGTTCGCCGAGGTAGTAACCGCCATGCCAGAAGTCACGATTGAAGACGCGGCGCAGTCGCTCCTCCCAGACCTGCACCTTTTCCGCCGTCCATTCTCCCGCCTTCCAGGCGTGCACGGCTTCCTTGTACACCGCGGTTACGGTAGAAACGTAGGATTCAGAGCGGCCGCGGCCCTCCAGCTTCAACACAGAGACGCCGGCATCGAGCAGCTGATCCACCACGCGGATGGTGCAGAGGTCTTTCGGGGACATGATGTACTGATTGTCCAGTTCAAGCTCGAAGCCGGTTTCAGCATCCACAGCACGGTAGCGACGGCGACAAAGCTGGTAGCATTCGCCTCGATTCGCGCTCTTGTTGTGAGCGGCGAGGCTCATGCCGCAGCGTCCGGAGATGCCGATGCAGAGCGCGCCGTGGGCAAAAAGCTCCAGCCGCACGGGGGAACCGCCCGGGCCACAGATCTTATCGCGGCGGATGGCGTCTGCAATGCGGCGAATCCGGCTGAGAGACAACTCGCGCGCCAGCACGATCACATCCGCGTACGCAGCGTAGAATTTCAGCGCGTCGGTGTTGCACACATTCGCCTGCACCGACAGGTGCACGGGGATGCCCATCGCCCGCGCTTTGCAAACTACTGCCATATCCGCCGCGATGACGGCATCCACCCCCGCTGCTTTTGCCGCCGCAAGCAGTTCGTCGAGCATGTCCGCTTCCTCATCGTACACCACGATGTTGCAGGTGAGGTAGGCGCGCGCATGGCAGGCGTGGCAAAGACGCACGATTTTCGGCAGGTCTTTCTCCTGAAAATTGGCGGCGGCATGAGCCCGCATGTTGAGCTTGCCCACGCCGAAATAGACGCTGTCTGCGCCGGTGCGCAAGGCGGCTGCCAGACTCTCAAACGAGCCGGCCGGCGCCATGACTTCTACGGCAGGAGATGAGGGGGAGGCGTTCATTTTTTCTTGTCGCGGCGGAAGATGAGACGGAACTCGCGCTCCGGGCGTCCGTTGCGGCGGTTTATTTCGCCCAGCATGCGCTGCGCATCCGGCGGGAGCTGATCCCAGACGTCCGGTTCCAGCGTCCATTCATCCTTCCCGGAGAAAGAGAGGTTCGCTTCCACGCTGTGTCGGCCATGAGTGATCCGCACGCGATAGGGCTCGTCCTCCGTTTGCAGCCATTCATAGCGTGCTGCGCCGCGTCCTGCCCCACGCCATGAGGCTTGCATTTCGTTCACCTCGACGCGGATTTTGCTGCCGGCCTCGCGCCAGTCTCCCAGCACCGCCCGACGCGGGTCGAACCTCGGCATGCCCAGCCACAACGCGCATCCTGCGACGAGCAAAAGCAGCCCTCCCCATGCAATCCTTCTCATGCCCCGCATTGTACCGCATCCGCCCGAAATAGCAAGAAGAAGAGCGGCGGTCGTTGGCCCGGCTCCCCACGGGATTTTCTCACCGGTCACCACCTGTGCTTCACTCCCCCGCTCCTGATCCCTCAGCGCTGCCGTAGTGACTCATCATGGACACCACGTTGACAACCCCTGCTTCCTCATCAATTCGGTACACCAGACGATCCTTCCTGTTAATCCGGCGCGACCAGCACTCTGTCAATTCATACTTCAGCAGCTCCGGCTTTCCCCTCCCAAAGTATGGATCCTCTGCTACTTCGCGCAGAAGATCCTCTATTTTTGCCGCCACCTTCCTATCCCTTTTCACCCACGCCTTCCTATCCTTCTCCGCCTCAAGCGTCAGAATGATCTTCATCATAAAACATACCCTTGTATTCAACCAGCTCTCCGCGCTTTGCCTGCTCCAGCGACTCCAGCAAATACTTCCTGTTCACCGGATTATCCAGCAGATACCTCGTCTCCTCCTCGCTCGCCCAATCATCATACGGCACCATCACCACCTTCCTCCACCGGCTCGTGATCACCACGGGCTGGCTGTCATCCACGCATTCCTTCATCAAACTCGCCAAATTCTGGCGCGCCTTACTGTAACTTACAACTGTCGGGACCATGTGCTTGTTGTACAATTTTTATGTACAATTTCAACTAAAAAATGACCCGTCCTCATGACAAACGCATTTGGAAATCATTTTCGGATGGATTCAATCGCCTTCTTTCTTACTGACGCAGAGCAAGTGCGGTTTGCTCCGGGTGGGCGTGCATTTCACTTGCAAGCGCCGTCATTTGGTGTTAGAGTGCTGGCAGCATGGCAGACAAAAACCACAGAGCCTGGGTTGAGGTGGATCCGGAGGCTGTTGCGCACAACTATTCCATCGTACGCCGCATGATGCCGGGGAAGGGGATCATGCCCGTGGTGAAAGCCGACGCCTATGGTCACGGTATGCTCAGCATCGCGCGGCGTCTGGAGCAGGAGCATCCTTCCTTTTTCGGCGTGGCGAATGCTGTGGAAGCGCAGCATTTGGCGGATGCCGGGCTGACCACTCCTCCTTTCATTCTGGGACCCACCCCGCCCGAGGAGCGCGAGCAGATCGTCGCCGGCTCCTGGGGCTGCACCGTTTCGTCCATCCCGGAGGCGCAGCATTTTCAGCGCATAGCTCAGGGGCTTCATTGCGTCATGTCCGTGCACCTTGCGCTCGACACGGGCATGGGGCGCGAGGGATTTCTGCCCGGCGAACTCGGAGAAATTCTCCCTCAACTGGCGGCGATGGATGCTCTGCGAGTGGATGGGGTGATGTCCCATTTTCCTGTGGCCGATGAGGATGAGGCTTTCACACGCCGGCAGATTGAGCTTTTCGAAGACTGCGTGGCGGAGGTGAAGAGGCATTTCCCCTCTCTGCGCTATGTACACACGGCGGCGAGTGCGGGACTTCTCGGTTTCCGCGTGCCCTCGGCGACCCTGGTGCGCCCGGGGTTGATGCTGTACGGTGTGGCTCCCGGCAGCGTCGCGCCGCCGGAACCTCTCCGCACGACTCTGCGTCTGCTGGCGCGCGTGACTCTCGTGCGCGACTTGCCGGCGGGGCACGGCGTGTCGTACGGGCGGACTTTCATCACCCCGCAGCCCATGCGGGTGGCGACGATCGGCATCGGCTATGCCGACGGCTGGCGCAGGCAGCTCGGCGGCCGCGGATTAAGAATTTGCGTGCGCGGCGAGATGTGCCCTATGCTGGGGCGGGTAACCATGGATCAGATCATGGCGGATGTGAGCGCCGTGCCGGGCGTGCAATCCGGGGATGTGGCGGAGCTCATTGGGCCGCACGTGCCGGTGGAGCGAGTGGCGGAACTGGCGGGCACCATTCCCTGGGACATTTTCACCGGACTGGGGCGCCGTCTGCCGCGCACGGAGTGCGCGATGCGCCAGGTCATTTCTTCGTCGTCGCCTTTTTGCGAGGGAAACAGGTTTTGAGACTCGCGGGGTCGAAGGGCGGCGCCTTCCTCCCATGCTCCACCGCCTCGATGGCAACGTCGTAGTGCGCGATTTTGATGCCGAGGAATCGGAGACAGCGTTTCAATTCATCTCTCTTCGCCAGCAGGTTTTCCTGCGTGCGCTGCAGGATTTCCCTCCGCACCCGCAGAGTTTCTTCGCTTCCTTCTTCCGTCAGCGAAAAGTAGCGTTTCATATCCGCCAGCGACAGACCTGCCGCGCGGAGGCAGCGGATGGAATTGAGCCTTGCCTGCTCGCGTTCGCCGTAGCAGCGGTTGCCTGAGTTATCCCGCGGCACATCGGCGATCAACCCCTCCTGTTCGTAGAAGCGGAGGGTCGCCACGGAGAATCCGGTGTTTTCGGCAGCGCGCGATATGTTCCAATACTTCTCCATACCTTTCATTATACTCGTTCAAGTGACTTGAGGGGAAGAAAAAAGCCATGCGGCTAACGGGGATGTGAAATGTCTTGAAACGGGGGGATAAAAAAGCTATGATGCCCGCATGGAATATGACTTGATCGTGATAGGCGGAGGGCCTGCCGGGTATGTGGGGGCCATTCGCGCGGCTCAGTTGGGAAAGAAGGTGGTCTGTGTGGAGAAAGAGCGCGTGGGCGGCACGTGTCTGAACTGGGGCTGCATCCCTACCAAAGCGTTGCTGGAGAATGCCCAGCTGTACAAAACACTGACGGCGCGCGCCGGGGAGTTCGGGATTCAGGTTGAAGGCGGGGTGAAGGCCGACTGGTCGGCGGTGGTGAAGCGTTCGCGTGAAGTGAGCGAGCGTCTCAGCTCCGGCATTGAATTTCTCTTCCGCAAGCACAAGATTGAATCGGTGATCGGCGAGGCCAGCATCCCCTCGGCCAACACGGTTCTGGTAGCCGCGCCGGATGGCGCTACGCAGACGCTGCATGCCGAGCGCATCCTGATAGCGACGGGGGCGAAAACCCGCGAGCTGCCGGGCATGGAGTTCAACGGCAAAACCATCATTGGCAGCCGGGATGCGCTCGTGCTTCCGGAGCTGCCGGAGAGTATGATTGTCATCGGCACCGGCGCCATCGGCACGGAGCTTTCCTACATCTACCATTGCTTCGGCACAAAAATCACGCTCATCGAGGCTTTGCCGCGCATTCTCCCGCTGGAGGATGACGAGGTGAGCACCGCCGTGGAGCGCGCATTCAAAAAACGCGGCATTGTGAGCTACACCGGCGCCCGTGTGGAGAGTTTGAAGGCGTCGCCGGAAGGCGGCGTGCGCGCTGCCATCACCACCAAAAACGGTCAGCAGAAGGAGATCGACAGCGCGGTCTGTCTGGTGGCGGCCGGTGTGCGTCCCGTGACGCCTGCGGCCGAGGGACTGAAGCTCACGGAGCGCGGATTTATCGAGGTGAATGACCGCTATGAGACGAATCTGCCCGGGGTGTATGCCGTGGGTGATTGCATCGGCGGCATCATGCTGGCGCACGTTGCGAGTTTTGAGGCGGTGCAGGCGGTGGAAGCGATGTTTGTGCCCGGCGCCCAGCCGAAGAAGGCGCAGCACGTGCCGGGCTGTACGTATTGCCACCCGCAGGTCGCCAGTGTGGGGCGTCGCGAGCGCGAGCTGAAAGAAGCGGGCGTCGCCTACAAAGTCGGCAAGTTCCCGTTCCAGGCAATCGGGCGCGCCGTGGCAGCCGGGGAAACGGAGGGTTTTGTAAAATTGCTGTTCGGGGCGGAGAATGGGGAGCTGCTCGGGGCGCACATTGTGGGGGAGAACGCGACGGAACTCATTTCCATGCCGAGTGTGGCTCTTCATGCCGAGCTGACGGATGAGGATCTGCACGCCACGATCTTTGCGCATCCCACGCTTTCTGAGGCGTTCCACGAAGCGACTCTGGCAGCGGATGGTCTGCAGATTCACGCATGATTTCCTGACTCATTCACTCTTTCCGTATGGCGCGCAGCTACTACTACGACACCGGCGAATCCAAAAAAGGTCCGGTAAGCGGGAATGATCTCGTGCAGTTGCGCGCTGCCGGGCAAATCGGTGAGGACACATGGGTGCGCAAGGCGGATTCCTCCACCTGGCGACGCCTGGCCGACGTCGATTTGCGCGAGGAGGAAGAGCAGGAGGCTAATCCCTCCTTGTGGCGTCTGTTCGCTCGCGCATTCGGGTGGCGCACGTTGGCGCTGTTCATCGCGGTGATGGTGGTTATCATTGCTCTGGCGATCGGGGTGTTGAGCTTTGCCTGGCCGATTATTCTCGTGCTCATTCTCGTGTGGGCGTTGCAGAGGATATCGCGCGACTGACCGTGAAGACCGTTTTTCTCATGCAGCCTCGATACGGTCTCAAACTCTGGTCTGTCAACGCGAAGGATTATCTGCGTCCGGCGGCTGAGTTGTATGAACAGGGCGTTTTCGATTACATCGAACTCTACGTTGTGCCCGGCGCCGCTGCCGATCTTGCTTCCTGGCGGTCGCTGGATGTTCCCTACATCATCCACTGCCCGCATTTTGCCCATGGTTTCAACCTCGCTCAGGCGCAATGCTTCTCCCGGAATTGCGAGCTTTTCGAGGAAGTGAGACTCTTTGCCGATACGCTTCGCGCTTCATCCATCATCATCCATGGCGGGATGGGAGGTCATGCGCAGGAGACGGCTCGGCAGCTGCGAGCGCTCCGCGAGCCCCGCGCTCTGCTGGAAAATAAGCCGCACCACGTTCTACGCGATGATGGAAGCCTGCTCCTGTGCCGCGGCGCTCTGCCGGAGGAGATTGCGCTCATCTGCGCGGAGTCCGGGTGCGGTTTTTGTCTGGATTTCGAGCACGCTCTCTGCAGCGCGAATACCCACCGCATTCCTCCTCAGCAGATGATTGAGGATTTCATGCGCCTCAACCCTGCGATGTTTCACCTCGCCGGCATCGGAGACCGCGCGCAGGAGACGGACGCCCACCGGCACATCTGCGCCGACGACGGGTCTGCCCGGCAATTCCTCTCTTACGTGCAACCGGGTCAACGCGTCTCCGTGGAAACCGTCAAAGATTTCCGGGATAAACTCGATGACTTCTGCGAAGATATCGCCCTCCTGAGGGACTGGTACAGCGAGGGGCAGAAGCGTCAATAGACGTCTTTCTGGTAGCGTTTTTGAGCTTTCATGGCAGCGAGGTAGTCGGCGGCCTGCTGCTCATCCATCCTGCCCTCGCGGGCGATGATGACGAGCAGAGTCTGCTCCACGTCCTTTGCCATGCGGTTGGCATCGCCGCACATGTAAACGGCTGCTCCCTTCTCCAGCCACTGCCAGATCTCTGCGCCGGCGGCATCCATCAGATGCTGAACGTAGATCTTGTGCGCCTGATCGCGACTCCACGCGACGGAATACTTCAGCACGCCGTTTGCAATCAGGGGTTCGAGTTCATCCTCGTAGCAGCCATCCGTCGCCTTGTATGGGTTGCCGAAGAAGAGCCACATCGGGCCGGTAGCGTGGTCGGCGATTCTCTGCTGCCAGAAGGCGCGGAAGGGGGCGATTCCCGTGCCGGGTCCCACCATGATGATCGGCGTCGCGCCGTCCTCGGGCAGGCGGAAGTTTTTGTTGCTGTGCACGAACACGCGCACCTTGTCGCCGGGCTTGATGCGATCCGCCAGGAAGGTGGAGCACACCCCTTTCCTCGGACGCCCCAGGCTCTCGTAGCGCACAGCGCCGACGCAGAGACTTACCTGCCCCGGCACAGCATCCGGACTGGATGCGATGGAGTAGAGGCGCGGCGTGAGCTTCGGCAGGATCGCCACAAAATCTGTCGCGCTTGCAAAATGCGCCGTGGTCTCGGGGTCGCTCGCCACATCCAGCCAGTCGCGTCCGTAGCAGTATTCCTTCAACGCTTCCTTATCTTCCAGCAGGGAGGTAAGTTTTCCGCTTTGAGCCACAGCATTCCACTTGGCGAGCGCTCCTTTCTTCAGTGCGGTGATGTCGTAGACGCCGATGAGCGCCTCGCGCAGGGAAGTTTGCGAACCGTCGGAGAGAGATACCGTTTCCTCCGCCTGCAGCCCCAGCGCGCCGATGAGAGCATCCACGAGTTGCTCATCATTCCGGGGAAGCACACCGAGGGCGTCGCCGGTGGTGTACTCAAGCCCGGAACCTTCAAGGGAGAAATCGACGTGGACAGTCTCTTTGGCGCTGCCGGGTTTCGTGATATGCCGCACGGCGCGCACTGTCGCCGGGAAAGGGTTTTTCATGCTGTAAGGTTCCATGATCAATAAGCAGGTGTTGACGGTGAAAACTCTACCTGTTGGAGATTGAAATGTCAAGCCATCAGCAGCGCAAACGTAACGTATGGCACTTGCTCCGGGGGAAGCAGGACACAGGAAGTTCGGCAAGCATAACTCGTTAAGTTGTAAAGCTGTATCGAAGAGGATTTTTGAACTGCAGGCCGTAGTCAGTCAAAAAGACTTGTGAAAGAGCTAAGCCGTAAGATTTCGCAGGTTGCAAGAGAATACGCGAGGATTATGCCAGGGATCTGTTGCATTTAATTTTGCAATGCACAACATTTTTTTGTTTTCAAATATCCTCTTGACTTCTGCGCCTCATTTTGTATAATTCCCCCAGATAGCCTCCTCTACCTCGGCTTGGAGTCCGTTGATTCCTTTGACTGTAGAGGAGGATTTTTTTGTAGTCATGAGATATGAGGAAATACACCTGAGCTACGAAGAGCAAGCGCAGCGCTTGTTGGATTGTGGTTTGGTGGCAGATAAAGCAAATCTCATACAGCGGCTACAAGACGTAGGTTACTACAGATTGAGCGCCTATATGGCTCCTTTCCGCATTTATGATGCCGTCGGAAATATCACGGAGCAATTTATACCCGGCACTACGCTGGAGAAGGTGTGGAATCACTACCTGTTTGACCGACAACTTCGGCTTCTTTTCATGGATGCTATCGAAAGAATAGAAGTCTCTTTGCGCGTAAAAATCGCCCATCTGCACACAAGAGAAAGCGGACCTTTCGGCTATGCAGATGAAGCGTATTTTCCGAAATGGAAAGGATTTGCAAAAAAATTAGAAGAATCAAAGCTCATAATCAAAACGCACACAGACAAAGAAACAGGAATAACCACGATTGTGCCGACAAATATTGAGGCTGCGGATTCCTTTTTCAATAAGTACGGGGATCAACACACGGCTTTGCCCCTTTGGTTAGCTGTAGGGATGATTGACTACGGAACATTGATATATTTTTTCAATCATTCGCCACAATCATTAAGGGACGAAATTGCTGCGGAGTGGAAAATCGATAGAAGTAGCTTAAAGTCATGGCTGTTTGCTCTTCGCCTATTGAGAAATACGTGCGCCCACCATGGCAGGGTGTGGAATAAATCTTTCCGCTTTTCGCCACACATCCCATCACCATCTCACAATAAGTTGTGGAGTTATGTCTACTCCGAGAAAGCCCATAAATGGGTACGCCCCACGCGCAGCATGGTTGGGATGAGCGAGTGGCGGTTGAATCACGAAAGCGCCACGGCATTTCTCTTCGTGTGCCGCCAATTATTGAAGCAGATTGCCCCCTCCTCACATTGGAAGGATCGCGTGGAAGCCTGCTTGCACAACGCTCAGGCAAAGGGTATCTGTCTCGCCAAAATGGGACTCCCCGAGTATTGGGAATCCCATCCCATATGGATGTAAGTACCCCCCCTGTATATCAAGAATTGGCTGTACAAAATGTATTTAACACGCTCCGCAGGGGCATGAGCGAAGGATACTTCGCATGCACAGAGATGATGACAACGGATTTCTTTATGAAGAATCCGTGCAACCCGAATAAACACCCGGAAAGTCAGATTATTTCGCTAGCGAAAATCATCCGTCATCAGGGGTGAAGGAACCCGATTGTCGTTTCCAAGCGAAGCGGTGGCTTGCCAACAGTTGAGAACGCCCGTTCTTGTCCACATGATACCCACGAGGACGAAGAAGAAATTACGAAGAGCAACGACATCACAGAAGGGTTCCATCGCAAGATGAAACTCATCCAACGCCGGGCCTACGGCTTCTGAAACTTTTAAAACTACCTCTCAGGGTCTTGCTCGAATACTCCCTCTTGTTTAACAAAAATCCCTCTTTCTACAAAAATTTGCGTTGACCCGATATTTCTTCAATCTGTTTTGGTGTAGGCATCCCGTTTTCTTGTCATAAGGATCACTTTGTATATTTGAAATCTAC
>CANRKR010000013.1 GCA_947631275.1 uncultured Akkermansia sp. | reverse complement strand
ACGGGTCGGCCCCAATTTTGGCATTTCCTAATGCGATTGGTTTGTGCTTGATGGGGGCGGTGTGTCATGATAGGATGGGCGGCGTGAAAGTTATCGTTGTGACAGGGGGTATTGCATCCGGGAAGAGTACGGTCGTGCGGATGCTTCGCGAGATGTGCGAGGAGGGGTTGACCGTGTTTGACAGCGACAAGGTAGTTTCAGAGCTTTACAGTGCGAGAAAAGTGGCACGTGATCTCGTGACTCTCTTCGGATCGGATGTGCTGGATGCACAGGGAGCGGTCGATCGTGATTTCCTGCGCGAGGTCGTTAGCCGTGATCCGCAAGGGCGTCTTCGTTTGGAAGAGGTGGTACACCCTGTGCTAGCGCAGGCGTGTATTCAGGCACAGGCAGAAGCGCGCCAAAGTGGAGAGATTCATACTTTCCTCGCGGAAATTCCTCTCTATTTCGAGAGCAAGGTAGCGCACGTGTCAGCGGACAAAGTTTGCACGGTAGCGTTGAGTCGGGAAGGACAGCTCAGACGCCTCATGCAGCGTAGTTCGTGCAATCGTGAGGCGGCAGAGGCCATGCTGGCGGCTCAGGCTCCGACACAGGAAAAGATCGATGGAGCAGACTATGTCTTTTGGAACGAAGGAGATGAAGAGCTTCTGCGGACGCAGGTACAGATGTTCTACCACGCCGAAATTGAGAACGAGGTAAAAGCTCACCGCGCCCGGTCAATCGTCGTGGATATGAACGAACTACGACGCATGGAATTCTTTGAACTGCAACAGAAGGCAGAAAGTCTTTCGACCAAAGGTCTCAGTGGTGACATGAATCGCCGCAAGCTCATCGCGGCCATCGCGCGCGCATACCTCACCGAGGGGAGCCAGGTGCAGGTCACCGGTGTAATTGATACGAATCGCTATCCCAATCAATTTGTACTGAGGGATGCAGAGAACAATTTTCGCTCTGGGGAAGATGACATTCTGTTCCCCGGTGAGCTCATGAGGCGCTACAATCTGAGAGTGGGCAATGAGGTGCGCGTGCAGCTTTGTTGCTCACCGAAATTTGAGCAATCATTGTTGGCAGGCGAGGTCTTGCTCATCGAAGGTCAACCGGCGGATGAATATGTGCAAAAAAAAGAGTTTGAGCAACTCACCGCGTTGATTCCCACACGTCGCCTCATTTTGGAGAATATGGACATCAAATCGCCCGCCATGCGGGTGCTGGACCTGATTGCTCCGCTGGGAATGGGACAGCGAGCTCTCGTAGTGGCTCCGCCTCGAGGTGGTAAGACAATTTTACTCAAGACAATAGCAAGATCTATTCGCGCAAATTATCCGGAAACAAAGCTTCTTGTTTTGCTGCTGGATGAGCGTCCGGAAGAGGTGACAGATTTCGAGGAGACGGTAGATGTCCCCGTGTATGCATCCACTTTTGATGAAAGCTCTCGTCGGCACGAGCAATTGAGTGAGTTGGTGCTAGAGCGTGCCCGTCGTCTCGTGGAACAAGGGAAAGATGTTGTTATTCTTCTGGATTCGCTCACACGACTGGCTCGTGGGCACAATGCGCATGTTGCCGGCGGACGTACCATGTCCGGGGGGCTGGATTCGCACGCGTTGGAGAAACCTCGCAAGTTTTTCGGTGCGGCACGCAACGTGGAGGAGGGCGGCAGTCTCACCATCGTTGCAACCTGCCTCGTAGACACGGAATCGCGGATGGATGAAATCATTTTTGAGGAGTTTAAAGGCACCGGCAACATGGAAGTGCGGCTGGATCGTGAACTCGCCGAACGCCGCATTTACCCCGCCATTTCCATCCCCCAGAGCGGCACCCGAAATGATGACCGTTTATACCACCCGGATGAGATGACGCGTATCCTGCAATTGCGCCGTCAGCTGGCAACCCATCCAGGCTGGGAGGCCCTGCAGCACTTGCTGGTCAATATTCAGAAAACGCAAAACAACGCCGAACTGCTCCTGCGAGGACTGGTGATCTGAAAAATGCGGAGAGATTGCGCACGGGACCGAGACATTAAGCAACTTCACCGTGGTAAATCACATTTTTCTCGCGGAATCTCGCAAGTTCGCTGAACCAAAGGCATGTTAGCCCCTGGTTTCAACACGTCAAGCTTTTCTCTCAGGTGTTTTTCATCCATCTTACGTATCGTCTACCATACTCTTGGCGGCTCGTCGCAGTTCATTTGATAATTTGAATAAGTCATTGGCCTGCAGCACTCTCTCAAGCGCTTGTCTTGTCGTTTCCCCAGCGCCTTCTCATAGCATGGTTCTTTCCGCCGACGTTAGGGAACATGTCCCGGGGTACCTCTTCCCCCTTTTTCCTATCCTCACACGTAAAATTGGGGGCCGAAACAAGTTTTTAAAGCGAATAGCCGGGGCCATACGCATGCGCGATCCGACTTCAGAACAAATGCGTTACCCTGAGTCCCGCGCTTCGTTTTTCAGTCGGGATGGATACGAGGTATTCTGGCGTGCGTTGAGTCGCTGCATGCAATCAAAAGCTTTACTTTCCCCGGCGACAGCAGCGCGACGGTACCAGTATGACGCCAGTTCTGCACTGCGCGGGGCTCCGTTGCCTTCCTCAAAGCACTTTCCCAGCCTCAATGCAGCCGCACCATGTCCGCGCTCTGCCGCACGCTCTAGGCAATCTACGCCGCCGTTAGGATCCTTTCGACATCCCACCCCCTTCAGGTAGCATTTCCCGAGCATGTAGAGAGCATCAGTATCTCCGGCTCGCGCCGCACGATCAAAGCACTCCAAGGCACGTTCATAATCCCGCGGCACACCTCTTCCACGCAGCAATCGCCTCCCCTGCCGCATACAGGACCGAATCAGCTCTTCCTCATTTTCTGGGGCATTTGCATCCATCGTATTGGGTCAATCAGTATTCCTTATGGGAGAGAATCCACGCACCGAGTAAAAGGTGCAATAACATGTAACCTAGCGCTATGAGACTCAGCTCACCCAGCAACCTCGCACCGGCTTCTGCAATCACTTCGACGTTTTCAGAAAAGCTGAACAGACTAAAATCCGGCAACGCGAGGGAAAACACGCGCTCTATCCACTGCACTCCCGCACTCGGCGCATTTCCCCATCCGCCGACAGATCGGATCAACCCGAAGAACTGATCACGAAATGTTCCGATAAAATACCCGCCAAGCGCAAACACCATGCTCACCAGCGTACCGCTTGTGAAGCAGGAAATCGTCAGTGTAAATGTTGTCAGCACGGCATACCCAAAGAAAGACGCCAATAGATTCCACTGTGCTGCCGCCACACCGCCCGCTTCTTCCACCTGCTGCAGATAAGGCAGCATCTCCTGTTCACTGAGATTCCGCGCCACCAGCACCTCTTGCAGCTGCCGCGTTATCTCAGCTCCTCGCAGCTGCAGGAGTCCCACCATCAGTCCATCCATGACCAATAGCATCACTCCCAACACCCCAATCACCCCCAGCGCTTTCCCCGCCAAATAATCAAACCGCGGCACCGGTTTGCTCAGTATCGTGTACAGGATGCGATCCTCGCTGTCGCGCGGCAGAAGAAGAGATGTCGCTGCCACACAAAACAGCGTACTGAAGAGATGCATGCACCCCATCGCTACATCCCGCATCAGCTGCAGCTGTCCGAGTCCCTGGTACTCCATGCCAAGATTTTGCTGGTATGGAATAAATTGCAAACCCAAAAATCCCAACGAAAAGATCGCCAATACCGCAAACGTCCGCATTCGCACCAGCTGCGTGAACGTCACCCCGGCCACGGCGCCTATCCGTCCGGGCATTCTCATGGCATGCGAGATGGACGAAAACATGTCCGTTTACCTACTACGCGGTGCCTGTTCCCCTTCGTCGATAAGCCGCCAGAAAGAGCGCGACGCCCCCAGCCGCTGGTCTTCCGTGCCACCACCCATTCCAGAGCGAAACAAAAAATCCTTGAGCGAATTCGTATGCAGCACCCGCTGAACAATCACTGCCCCGTCCTCCATCGTGAAGTAGATCCGATAATCCCCGGAGCGAAAACGATAAATTTTGCGCCCTTCCCTTTCCACAATTCCAAACGGCGCATTCGAATCGCTTTCTTTTCGAAGGATGTCGTCCTCCACGCGGAAACTGTTGACAAGCTCAAGCTGCTGCAGCGTTGGGATCGCCGAGATCTCTCTGGCGCTTATCTCGTTGAAGATGATCTGGTGCACGCCTGCATTCTATCACTGTTCCCACCGCCCCTGCAAGTCCAAAGAAAGAGCTTCCGGAACAACCGCATGGCGAATGCATTTGCTTTGAGTCGGTAAGCTGGAGATTCGGCCTGGTTCATCCAAAACCTCTCTATCCAATTGCCTCTCATGTTCCAAAACCCACCATCTGCAACGGCGCCGTAACCCAGCAAACTACGCTCGCCGTACTTCCAACTTTGTGTTTTACAACTCATTTTTTACTTAGACTAAACAACTTTCAAATACGTTTGCCCTGCATGAAATCACCCTCTTCTTGACTCGCACTGACTCCATGCGTACAATGGAGATAAGAGAACGAAATGCTGGACGAGGAACGAAAAGAGAAGGACAAACTCCTGCCGGATGCACGACGGATTCACAAGAAAAACGTAGCCCCGGTCGACACTGCGGTCTCCCTGCCTCGACCGGCGGGCTCTCTCTACATGGGCAACTTTGCTGCCCCGGCTCTGGGAAAGGTGCGCGCGGCTGTAATCGGCCTCGGCGCGCGCGGAATGGCCATGCTTAAGATTCTGGCACAGCTGGAGGGGTGCGAGGTGGTGGCGTTATGTGACACGCGAGATGAAGCGCGACGGCAGGCTCTCGCGGAGCTCCGGGAAAAGGGGCACGGAGGAGCGACTTCTTACGGCGAGGGAGCGCATGCATACCTGCGCATGCTGGAAAAGGAAAAGCCGGATGCCGTTTTCATCGACACGCCGTGGGAACTCCATGCACGCATGGCCATGGACTGCATGGAAAGCGGGGCCCATGCCTTTGTTGAGGTGCCGTTGGCCACCACGCTGGACGGTCTGTGGGCCGTGGTAGATACCGCCGAGCGCACACAGAGGCACTGCATGATGCTTGAGGAAGTGGTTTACGGACGCCACGAGCTGATGTTTCTCAACATGGTGCGGCGGGGTCTCATCGGCGACCTGCTGCACGGTGAGGCGGCGTACATTCACGACTTGCGTACTCGCACATTGGGAGATGATTCGGGATCCGCCGCGTGGCGTGTGCGGCATTACGCCGGGCGCAACGGCAACCTGTACCCTACCCATGGTCTCGCTCCTGTGGCTCAATACATGAACATCGCGCGAGGGGAGGATACCTTCGAACGAATTGTTTCTCTGAGCAGTCCAGCGATCGGTCTCTCTTCCTTTGCCAAACGAACGTTGCCGCACGCTCATCGCTGGAACAACACAGAATTCCTGTGCGGGGACGTGAACACCTCTGTCATCCGCACTCAACTCGGGCGCACGATCCTGGTGCAGTGGGACGAGACGAGTCCGCGTCCTTACGATCGCAAGAATCTCATCCTGGGGACGACCGGCGCCCTTGCCGATTTCCCACTGCGCGCCATCGGCAGCTTTGTGCCCGAGGCGCGGCACGAACAGGATGCCGATGGAGGACACTCGTGGTACACCGGTCAAGCGGCGCGGGATGACCTCTACGCACGCTTTGATCATCCTCTCTACCGACGCCTCGCCGCAAACATCGAGACTCTTTCACCCCGTGTGGCAATGGATTACATCATGCTCTACCGTATCGTCGAGTGCCTGCGGAAAGGACTTGCTCCCGACCAAAATGTATACGAGGCGGCGCTTTGGTCATCGGTAGGACCGCTCACGGAAAAATCGGTGTACGAAGGCGGAGCCCCGCAAATCTTCCCGGACTTCACCCGCGGAGACTGGCGGCGGACGACTCCGACGTCGTACTCGCAGGACGATCCGATCGCCGGAACAACTGCAGATTCTCCTTGATCACCGCGGCAGGACTTATCGGACAAGTCATCGAACTTTTTTTCTTCCGGCCTGGTTTCCTCGTGCTGTTGCCTTCTCATCCTCAACTTACTGCCTCTCCTTTACTTCGTCTACGCTGCGCGTGACGCTTTCTCTTTCACTTCGCTGACCGTAAGCAATCAGATTCTTTTTCATACGTTTGCCGCGCCTGCGGGCAGTTTAGACTTGATTTCAGAGGCAATAAGGGGTTAAATGGGGGCGCGTTCGTGCAGGCGCGCAGACAGGACCGAAAGAAGAGACCATGAAGACAACGAAGATCATCGAGATGCCGGACAGCGTCGGTACTGCGGACTACCTGAGGGATGATGCGGATATGCCGCATGAGCTGATGACGCTCAACATGGGGCCCTCGCATCCTGCAACGCACGGAGTGCTGCGACTCAAGCTCGTGGTGGACGGTGAGGAAATCGTGTCCTGCGACCCCGTGATCGGCTATTTGCACCGAGGGATGGAAAAGATCGCGGAGAACTGCCACTACAACCAATATGTGGCGTACACGGATCGGTTTGACTACCTGGCGCCCATGAGCAACAACATCGCGTACGCCTGCGCGGTGGAGAAGTTGCTGGGCTGGGAGCTCCCGGAACGCGGACAAGCCGTCCGCGTGCTCTGCGCTGAGCTTTCGCGCATTTCTTCCTATTTTCTGGGATTGGGAGTGTACGCGATGGACACCGGAGCGATGACGGCGTTCCTGTACTGCTACGAGGAAAAGGAAAAGGTGCACAATTTTTATGAAAAAATCTGCGGGGCGCGTTTCACCTCATCCTACACGCGCATCGGCGGGATGACGCGGGATCTGCCGAAAGGATTTGAGAAGGAAGTGCTCGCGTTCTGTGATTCGGTAGAGAAGACCGTGGACGAAGTGAAGCGATTGCTGTTGCACAACAAGGTTTTCATCGATCGCCTCGTGGGCGTGGGCGTCATCACGCGGGAAATGGCGTTGCAAAACGGCATGACCGGACCGAACCTGCGCGCCAGCGGGGTGAAGCGCGACCTGCGCAAGACCAACCCCTACCTCGGCTACGAGAAGTACGAATTCGATGTGCCGGTGGCGCAGGAAGGCGACTGCTACGCACGCTTCCAACTGCGCCTGGAAGAAATCCTGCAATCCGTCCGTATCATTCGCCAGGTGTGCGACACGATGCCGTCGGGTCCCATCTGCGTGCAGAACCAATGGGGAGTCCTTCCTCGCAAAGAAGATGCCTTGCAAGGGATGGAGGAACTCATCCGCCAGTTCATGGTGAGCACGGAATGCGTCAACGCCCCGGCCGGGCAGGTCTTCTTCGCCGCCGAAAACCCGAAAGGAGAGCTGGGCTTCTTCCTGGATTCCGCCGGCGGCGGGCTTCCGAACAGATTAAAGATGCGCAGTCCTTCCTTCTGCACACTCTCCATGCTGCCGGAGTTGCTGCCGGGGCATCTCATCAGCGATGTAGGCGCAATCCTCGGTTCCTTTGACTTCGTGCAGGGAGAATGCGACCGTTGATCTTTTTCACAATGGATTCCAACACACTACCACTCCTCTTCCATTCATGACCGAGCCGACCGATGCCATCAACGTTTTAGCGGAGGACATCCCCTCCGCGGGCGAGAAATTTTATCCATCCTTCAAACCGACCCCGGAGCTCGAAGCCGAAGCGCGCGAGTACGTGGCGATGTACCCGGAGGGACGTGAGCTATCCGCAGTCCTTCCCATCATCCACATGGTGCAGGAGAAATTCGGCTTCATCTGCGCCCGCAGCATCCCATGGATCGCAGAAATGTGCAAGAGCACGCCCATCCACGTGGCCGGAGTCGTGAGTTTTTACCCGGGCATTCGCCGCAAATGTCCCGGCAAATGGCATATCCGCGTGTGCCACACGATCGCCTGCGCGATGTCCGGCGGAGAAGATCTACTGAAGTTCATCTGCGGGAAGATCGGGGTGAAACCGGAGGAAATGACGGAGGCGGAGCCGATGGCGGTGAGTGCAGACGGCCTGTGGAGCATCGAGGCGGTGGAATGTCTGGCGCACTGTGGGTTTGGGCCGAACGTGATGGTCAACGATACCCTGTATTCCCAGGTAACCCCGGAAAAAATGGATGAAATACTGGAAGAATACCGTCGGAGAGATTAAAGCACAGATTTGTCCCCTTTTCTAACGATGAGTGAGATCACTTACAAACCCGGTCACGAGCCCCACCCGCGTGAGACGCGCCGCATCTTTCGCAACATTGACCGCGTGGGCTATACGCCTTCCATCAAATCCTTTCTTGCGGACGGAGGATACGAGGCGCTCAAGAAAGCTCTCGCCATGGAACCTGCCGCTGTGATCGACGAGGTAAAGAAAAGCGGCCTGCGAGGTCGCGGCGGCGCCGGATTCCCCACCGGGGTGAAATGGACCTTCATCCCCAGGGGTAACACCAAACCGGTATACCTCGTGTGCAACTGCGACGAATCCGAACCCGGCACCTTCAAAGATCGCTTCATCGTGCACCAGGATCCGCACCAGCTCATTGAGGGCATGGTGATCGCTTGCTATGCCGTGCAGGCTCATTACGCCATCATCTACATGCGTGAGGAGTTCCCGGAGGCTGCCAAAATCATGAAAAAAGCGCTGAAGGAAGCGGAAAAGAACGGCTTTGTCGGCAAGAACATCCAGGGTACAGGGTACGATCTGAAAATCATTTTGCACCGCGGTGCGGGAGCCTATATCTGCGGCGAGGAAACGGGACTCATCAATTCCATCGAAGGCGTACGCCCCTACCCGCGCATCAAACCTCCCTTCTTCCCGGCAGCTATCGGCCTCTACGGCTGTCCCACCATCGTCAACAACGTGGAATCCCTCTGTCAGGTACGCCAGGTGCTGCTGCGCGGCGGAGAAGCTTACGCCGCCGAAGGAGCTCAACGCAGTCCCGGCACGCGTATCATCGGCGTTTCGGGTGATGTGAGAAAGCCGGGCTACTACGAAATCATATCCGGCTCAATCACCTACGGAGAACTTCTTTATGAACTCTGCGGCGGACCGAAGGAAGGACGCAAGTTCAAGGCGATCATCCCCGGCGGCGCATCGGCGAAAGTGATGCGCTGTGATGAGGTGCTCACCGGGCGCAACCCCGACGGCAGCGTGCGCAAGATGAGCATTTTTGACGTGCCGATGGACCTCGACAGTATCGCGGCGCACGGTTCCATGAGCGGATCAGGAGGCGTCATCGTCATGGACGACAGCCGGAGCATGCCCGAAATGCTGCGCAACCTCAACCGCTTCTTTGCGTGGGAATCCTGCGGGCAGTGCACGCCGTGCCGTGAGGGCAACCCGTGGATGCTCAAGCTCAGCACGCGCATCTGCGAGGGCAAAGCTTCTCCGGAAGACGTGGATCTGCTCAAAAGCGTGGCAGACAACATCTGCGGGCGCACCGTGTGTGCCTTCGGCGAGGCGTGTTCCTGGCCGGTTCAGGCGTTCATAACGAAATTCCGAGAGGAGTTTCTGGCGCTCACCAAGCCGATCAATGCACTCAAGCCGCACAACCCGGAATCGGCTGAGGCGCGCAAATATCTGACCCGCGAAGACTAACCCCTTATTTTCGAATTCAGCATGAGTCCAGAACAGCCAATCCTGCCGAAAGATGCCGCCGCTGCCGAAGGCAAGGTGAATGTGCAGATAAACGGCACATGGTACCGCTTTCCGAAGGGAACACGCATCGCGGATGCCTGCAACAGCGTGGAAGTGCACGTCCCCTGCTTCTGCTACCACCCCAAACTATCCGTGGCAGGGTCCTGCCGCATGTGTCTTGTGGAGCAGGGCATGCCGCCGCGACTGGCTCCCGGCGCCACGCCCACCTACAACGAGGACGGTTACCAGACGATCCAGTGGATGCCGCGGGCCGTGGTCGCCTGTGCCAATACTGTGGCGGAAAACATGGGAATCCGCACCAATGGGACGGTGTGCACACAGGCACGCCGGGCAGTGCTGGAGTTCCTGCTCACCAATCACCCGCTGGACTGCCCCATCTGCGACCAGGCAGGCGAATGCAAGCTTCAGGAGTACACCGCGGATTACGGCTCGCCCACCCACCGCTTCACCGAAGCAAAGATCAAGAAGGGCAAGCACATTGAGATCGGTCCGCGCGTGAATCTGGACCAGGAGCGCTGCGTGCTCTGCCGCCGCTGCGTGCGTTTCATGAGGGAAGTCGTGGGGGAGGAAGTGCTGGGAGTCGTGGGACGCGGCGGGCACAACGCCATTGCCTGCTACCCGGGCAAAACCCTGGACAGCAATTACTCAATGAACGTGGTGGACATCTGCCCGGTGGGAGCAATGACAAGCCGCGATTTCCGCTTCAGGATGCGCGTGTGGTTCCTTAAGAGCACGCCCACCATTGATGTGAACTGCGGCACCGGCACGAATATTTACGTGTGGTCGCGTGAGCAGCAGGTGTACCGCATCACGCCCCGACAAAATGACGAGGTCAACAGCTGTTGGATGCCGGACAGTCATCGCCTCAACTACAGATACATCAACTCGGGCAAGAGACTTCTCACCCCGCTGGTGAAGACCGATGCCGAGGCTCCGCAACGCGCCGCGGCATGGGAACCGATCATCAAAGCTGCGGCGGAACAGCTGCGCCTCTGCGACCCCGGCCAGTTGGCCTTCATCGTTTCTGCCCGCCTCACAAATGAAGAGCTTTTCCTCGCCGGGGAACTCGCACAGCTTCTCGGCGTGAAAGCGCTGGATATTGTACCGCGCCGCGGTGAGTCGGACGGTATGCTCATCAGCGCCGATCGCAATCCCAACAGCACGGGGGCTCAAATTGTGCTGCACAAGAACGGCGGCACGCTGGACAATATCCGCCGTGGCATCAAAATCGGGAAGATACGCAGTCTCGTAGTGCTGGGGGAAGATGTGACAGCGGAAGCCGCTATCACCGCCGAGCAGTTGGCGGCATTGGATTATCTGCTGGTCATCGATCACACGGAAAACGCCACGACGCAGGCGGCGGATGTCGTGTTGCCGGGCGTCACGTTTGCCGAGAAGTACGGCACGATGGTGAATGTGACGGGGAGAATTCAGCGACTGAACCGCGCCATCGATCCGCTGGGCGAAGCGAAAGCCGACTGGGAAATCCTGGCGGCACTCCTGCGCGAGTGCTGCGGCGACCTGCCCGGAGCCGCGGCGCATGCAACTTCTGCGCAGGAAGTCCTGGACGTCATGGCTGCGCAAATAGAGGAACTGAACGGCGTTTCCTGGGCAAGTATCGGCAATCAAGGACAGCAAATTATCGACACCGGCGTGAGCATCCCTCTCATCGACCGTGAAAAAGCAAACAAATAATCCCCCTTAGAGCAACACAAAAATATGGAGACAATTTTGACATGGTGCTGCGATGTGCTGAGGAATCCGCAATGGTTCTACCTGATCACCACAGTGCTCAAGCTGGCGCTGGTGTTCGCGGTCATACTGGCCTTCGTGGTGCTTTCTGTATGGATTGAACGCCGCGTAGCGGGTTGGATCCAGGATCGTCCGGGGCCGAACCGGGCGGGATTGCCGCTCTTCCTGCTGAAACCTTTTGGCAGTAAGGAAAAACAACCTCTCAGCAAGCTCCTGCAATTCTTCGGGTGTCCGCCGGATGGGGTCGTTGCGCGCCTCTGCCGCTGGTTGAGATTCGACCGCGAAATCCCCACATTCGGACTCATACAGCCCTGCCTGGATGGCGGGAAGCTCTTCCTGAAGCAGGAAATCACGCCAAAATACGTGCGCACCTTCTACTTCATTCTGGCGCCGATGCTGGTGCTGGGTCCCCCCCTGGTAGCGGCAGCCGTGGTACCCTTTGCCTCCGGAGTCGGAACTCCTTTCGGATACATCAACATGTGCGTGGCGAACCTGGACATCGGTCCGCTCTGGGTCTTTGCAGTGTCCGGTCTCTCGGTGTACGGGCTCACATTAGCAGGCTGGTCCTCCAATTCGAAGTACCCCTTTCTGGGAGGCTTGCGTGCCACGGCGCAATTCATCTCCTACGAAGTGGCGATGGGGCTTTCCGTCATCCCGCTCCTTATGGTGTATGGCACGTTGAATCTGCAGGAAATCGTGCAGAGTCAGGCGGATGGTGGATGGACGCTGCTGCCGCTCTGGGGAGAAGGACTGAGTTTGCAACGCTGGGCTCTCTTCCTGCCGCTTGGCACCAGCTTCCTGATGTTCGCCACATGCATCTTCGCGGAAGCAAACCGTACGCCGTTTGACATGGCAGAGTGCGAGACGGACCTCGTGGGCGGTTACCACACGGAGTATTCCTCCATGAAGTTTGCCTCGTTCTTCATGGGTGAGTATGCGGCTATGGTGATCGGCTCTGCGATGGTGGTGACGCTTTTTCTGGGAGGCTGGTCCATCGGGTTCGGTGCGGATGCGTGGCTGGCGAGTTGCAACGAATGGCTGGCGGTCTTCTGCCAGTTTGCAATGTTCCTTGTCAAGCTGCTGGCCTTTATTTTCTTCTTCGTGTGGGTGCGTTGGACCCTGCCTCGCTTCCGCTGGGATCAGGTGATGAAACTCTGCTGGCTCGTATTCATTGAGCTCGCCGTGGTCAATATCGTGCTCACCGCTGTCATCCTGTACTTCGTTCACTAATTCTTCCCGCATTCATCTTCATGTCCTACATACCAATCAAGCGCCCTAAGTTCTCCCTCCTGGATCGCATCTACGTGGTGGAACTCGCCAAGGGTCTTTGGATCACCCTGCGGCACCTCGTGCTCTCCGTGATGGGAAAGAGTCGCTCCAAGAAAGATTTTAACGGCAAAGGAGTCGGCATCTGCATGCCCTTCCCGGAGCAACGCTGGGACGCCCATCTGCCCTCCTATTACCGGGGAGCACCCTCCCTCGTACGCGGGGAAGATGGTCGGGAACGCTGCGTTTCCTGCCAGCTCTGCGAATTCATCTGTCCGGCGCGTGCCATCCGCGTAGTCCCCGGCAGTGTTGACTCCTCCTCCCCCACGCCGAAACAGGAAAAGGCGCCGCTGGAATTTGAAATCGACATGCTGCGTTGCATCTACTGCGGCATGTGCCAGGAGGTTTGCCCGGAGCAGGCGATCTTCCTCTCCAATCAGTACCTGCTCACCCTCACGGATCGTTCTAAGGCTGTTCGTACCAAGGAAGACCTCTACCGTCTCGGCGGCACCAGAAAAGGTCTCATCAACAAGTGGAATCAATACAAATAACCCCCTTTTTCCCCATGGATCCTGCAATATCCGCCATAATATTTTACGTGCTGGCTGCGGCAGCTCTGCTGAGCGCCGTAGGCGTGGTCGCCCTGCGCAATCCCATATCCTGCGCGCTGAGTATGGCCCTGTGCTTCGGCTTTGTGGCTGCCATCTTCTTCGGTATGGGTGCGAGCTTCATCGGCATTGCCCAGATTATCATCTACGCCGGCGCCGTGCTAGTGCTCTTCCTCTTCATTACTATGATGCTGGATGTGAAACAGGAAGAGCCGGTTTCCGGCAGCTTCTGGTTCTGCATCACCGGTGTGGTGACTGCAGGTATGTTGGCAGGCGTCTTCTGCACGGCGTCCCTGCGACTTCCCGGGGCAACGGACGGACGCTGCCCGGTACACGTGCTCGTAGAGAATCTGGGGGAACTGAGTGTGGGGAACAAGACTCAAGTCACTCCGCCCGCTTCCCCGCCGCCGTACGGCGGAGCTCTGCCGGCGCTTTGTCCGGAAAAACACGGTTCTTCAGATGCCCGGTTGCTCGGTGAAAACCTCTTCTCACACTACAGCATCACCTTCGTTATCCTCAGCTTCGCCCTGCTGGCGGGCGCTGTGGGCGCCGTGGCTCTCGGACGCAAACTCCACCGTGATTAACCCTCTTATCTCCACTCACCTGTCATGACTCCTCTATCCCATTACCTGATCTTCTCGGGTGTTCTCTTTTCCATCGGGCTGACCGGTGCGATTATCCGCCGCAACATTCTGGTGGTGTTCATGTGTCTTGAACTCATGCTCACGGCGGCTAATGTCGCCCTAGTCGGCTTTTCGCGCGCTCAGGGGCTGGAAGGCGTGCCGGTGTACGATGCCCAGGTGATGGTTCTCTTCATCATGGCGATCGCCGCGGCAGAAGTCGCAGTCGGATTAGCTCTCATTGTTGCCATGTTCCGTGCACGTCGCGGTGTGGAATCCTCTTCACTCACTTCCCTGAAAGACTGATTATGCTCCAGAATCTTCCCTGGCTTTTCCTTGCGCTTCCGCTGGTGGCAGCGGCGATTGACTGGCTGTGTCTGCAACGCTGTCCGCGGGCGGCGGCCTGTTGTTCCATCGCGTCTGCAGCCGTGTGTTTCGCGCTGTGCGTAGCGTATCTCTGCGGGATGCAGACGGGATCCCCCGGCGTGTACGAGTGGTTTCCCCTGCCCGGCTATTCGCTGACGCTGGGGCTTCTCATGGATGCTCTTTCCATGAAAATGATGCTGGTCGTCACGGGCATCGGTCTGTTGGTGCACATCTTTTCAACGGGCTACATGAGCGGTGACCCCTCCAATCACAGCCGGTACTTTGCAGGGTTGAGCATCTTCATGTTCAGCATGAGTTGCATTGTGCTGGCAGACAGCTTGCTGTTTACCTTCGTGGGGTGGGAACTCGTGGGCTTCTCCTCCTACATCCTCATCGGTCACTGGTACGACAGAGCATCCGCGGCTGATGCAGCAAAGAAAGCCTTCATCACCAACCGCGTCGGTGATTTCGGGTTCCTCATCGGCATCCTCCTCACTTTCGGTGTCTTCGGCACTCTGAGTTTCTCCGATATGGCCGGACATCAGGCCGTCCCTGCACAATCCGGGGTACTCACGGCGCTGGTGCTCTGCCTCTTCTGCGGCGCGGTCGGTAAATCCGCACAATTCCCCCTGCACGTCTGGCTGCCGGATGCCATGGAAGGTCCCACCCCGGTATCGGCGCTCATCCATGCCGCCACGATGGTGGCAGCGGGCGTTTACATGCTCGTGCGCCTGCAGGTGAGCATGGGCACAGATGCCTTCTCACAGACCGCCTGCACTGTTATCTGCACCGTTGGCGCAATCACGGCTCTCCTGGCAGCCCTCATGGCCACGCAGCAGGACGACATCAAGCGCGTGCTGGCGTATTCCACCCTTTCCCAACTGGGGTATATGGTCATGGCGGCAGGCATGCTTTCCGGGGAAGCGGCGATGTTTCACCTCTACACGCATGCGTGGTTCAAAGCCCTGCTATTCCTCGCTGCCGGCGCTATCATCGTGCGCTGCCACCATGAACAGGATATCTGGCGCATGGGCGGACTGCGCAGAAAGATGCCGCTGACGACGCTCTGTTTCCTCATGGGCGCCTGTGCCCTTGTGGCAGTGCCGGGCTTCTCCGGCTTCTTCTCCAAGGAGGCGATTCTCACAGCAGCGTGGGAATCTTCCATCCCTCTCTTCGTCATCGGCGCCCTCGTGGCGGTGCTCACCACCTTCTACATGGTGCGTCTGTGCCTCGTGGCATTCTGCGGTTCCGCCCGGGCAGAAGGCGCAGAACACGCCCGGGAAGCAGGGCCTTCCATGCTGCTTCCCCTGCTCATCCTGGGGGTGATGGCTCTGATTTCCGGGTATGGGTTCATAGCAGACACCCTGGTGCCCTTTGCCGGATTCCATGCGCATGATTTTGAATTCGGTGTTCCCTTCCTGACCGGGCTGCTGGCCCTGATTGCGGGCGGTGGTCTCGCCTGGATCATGTACGGTGGGAAGCAAAAGCAGCCGGATACCGATCCGCTCACTCCCCGTGCCTTCTCCCGCGCCCTGCGCCACCGGCTTTACATTGACGCCTTCTACGACAAGGTACTCGTCGGCGGTATCCAGCAGTGGGGCGCCGCCATCGTGCATTGCCTGGATGATGGCGTCATCCGGCGTCTCGTGGGACACGGCGCTGCGCTCTTCACCGCGTGGTGCGGCAAAATCCTCGGCAAAATCCAGTGCGGCTCCCTGCGCGCCTATGTGCTGGTGAGCGCCCTGGGCCTTATCGCGGCAATGATTCTTTTCGCTTTCACCATCATTCACTAAATCGATCATCTTACCATGCTCATCTGGCTTCTTATCGTACCTGTTCTGGCCTGTCTGCTCATCGGCCTGCTCTCTGCTCCGGGGCGCGTCACGGCGCTGGTGAGCGCCAGCATCACCATGATACTCGGACTCTACGTCGTCGTCGTCAGCATGCTGCCCGATTTCGACACAGAATGCCTGACAACCTTCTGTGGAATACCGCTGCAGTTCACGACGGCCACACCGCTCTGCCCGCTGATGCTACTGCTCACGGTGGTGGTGACCTTCGCAGCGCTGCTCGGGATGCACGCGCCCGGCAAGTCTGCAGAGCGTAGTTGGAGCATCTCCACACTTCTTATTTCCGCCGGAGCTACCGGCGCCTTCCTTTCCGATAATATCATTTCCTTCTACGCCTTCCACGAACTCGCACTCATTCCCACCTTTGTCATGATCGGGTATTACGGACGTGGGGAACGTCGCACCATCGCCTGGCGTACGACGATTTACCTGGGACTGGCATCCATGGTGCTTCTGGCAGGACTGGTCATGCTCTGCATTGAGATGGGCACGACCAGCATCTCCCAGATGCATGCACTGGTCACCGTGTACGGCAAATTGCCGGGAACACCCGTTACGATGGGAATCATCTCCGGACTTCTTCTGGCAGGATTCGGTACACTGGTGTCCCTCTTCCCGTTCCACTCATGGGCAGCTCCGGCCTACGCGAGCGCTCCAACCCCGATTGCCATGTTGCATGCCGGTGTGCTCAAAAAATTCGGATTGTACGGACTCTTCACGCTGGCTTGGGCATTGGGACCTGCCAGCCGTTTTTTGTTTGAAGGCTGGAATGAAGTGCTGCTGGTTCTTCTGTTGGGCAATGTACTCTGGGTAGGCTATGTAACCGTCGCTCAGACACGACTGGACAAGATGTTGGGCAACTCATCCGTCATGCACATGGGTTACCTCTTCCTGGCTTTTGCCGCGTATGTGACCTCCTCCGGCTCCAACTATCTGGCTCTTCAGGGAGCCGGCATGCTGATGCTGGCACACGGTTTAAGTATTGCAATGCTCTTCCTGCTGGCCGGACAGATTGAGCAGAGAACCGGCACATTGGAGTTGTGCGCTCTGGGTGGTTTGGCGCGCAGAGCTCCCACCCTCGGTTTCCTCTTCGGACTGGCAGGTATGGCCAGCATCGGTCTGCCGCTGCTGGCTAACTTCGTAGGAGAGTTCGCCATCTTCCTTTCCTGCTTTGTTGGCTGGGTTCCTGGAGCCTCCTCGGACTGCGGATCAGGGTGTGGCTTCCTGGACTCCATCTCCTCTCTTCTCGGCGGACTGGGGTCGGTGCAGCTCTGCGTGGTATTCGCGTTGTGGGGGCTGGTAATCAGCGCCGTCTACATGCTGCGCGCCATCCGCCGCATCTTCGCCGGAGAAATTGCGCCTTCCTGTGAAAACGTCGCACGTCTTTCCTGCTCGGAGGTTCTGTCTGCCTCCCTGCTGGGCGCGCTGCTTCTCCTCTTCGGCATCGCCCCCTTCCTCATCATCTGACTTCATCCTTTTTCAATCACAACATCTTTCATGAGTACATCTTACCTCATCAGCGCTTCCTACACGTGGGGACAATTCACGCCGGTCTTCTTTCTGGCAGGACTCGCCATCCTCCTGCTACTGGCGGATGCTTTTCTTTCCCGACTCAGCAAACAAGCTTTTCCCCTCATCGCCGCCATCGGGTGTTTTCTTGCAACCTGCGGGATGGTGACGGGGCCTTGGAAAAATCCGTACGGTATGCTGGCTGCTGGCAGCGCGGCGCTCTGCCTCTTGCTCGCTTTTGACTACCGGACAGTGGTGCATGCCTCCGTAGCAGGCGGGGACCGCGAGGAGGGGTCCGGGGAGCTTTCTATCCTGATGCTCTTGGCCACGGCTGGTGTCGTTGCATTGACGCGGGCACGGGATCTCATCATGCTCTTCGTGAGCCTTGAAACCATCACTCTTTCCTCCTATGCGCTGGCGGGATACTTCCGCCGTAACCGCGGATCGGTGGAAGCTGGAGTGAAGTATCTCGTGCTCGGCGCGGTGAGCACCGGCATCTTAGTGATGGGTATCGCGTGGTTCTTCGGTACCACAGGAACCTTTGCCCTCACAACGCGTTTTGAGCAGGCTGCCCTCTCAAACCCCTACCTCTGCATCGGCTTTTTGCTTTCACTCGCGCTGCTTTTCGTTGGGATTTTCTTCAAGGCCGGAGCAGTGCCAATGCACACGTGGATACCGGATGTTTACCAGGGATCTCCCACGCCGGTTTCCGCTTTTCTGGCGGTGGTATCAAAGCTGGCCGGTTTTGCGGCGCTCGTACTGCTGACGCTTCCACTGGCAGAAATGCACCGAATCTCTGCCGGCATGCTCAAGCCGGTTATGTTTGCATTGAGCATCGTGACAATTGCCACCCTGCTCGTCGGCAATTTGGGAGCCATCCCTCAGCAAAATATCAAGAGATTGCTTGGATACTCCTCCATCGGTCAGGCGGGATTCATTCTCGTTTTCTTCACGGGACTGCGCAGCTCATTGAGAGTGGATACCCTCTTCTATCTACTCGCCTACGGACTGGCCACGCTACCGCTGTTCTTTGTGATCGGGCAACTGCGCATGCAGCGAGGGAATGAAACCATTTCCATCTTCCGCGGTCTTGGCAAGACCAACCCCCGCATCGCTTTTCTCACGGCCGTATGCCTGGCCTCACTCGCCGGAGTGCCGCTCACAGCCGGTTTCCTGGCAAAACTGACGTCGTTTCGTTCGGCGCTGATGAGCACGATGCCCGGCGCTCCCATCACCTCCGCTCTTATGGTTGTGATGGTTATTTGTGCAACAGCGGGTTTCTACTACTACTTCAAGGTGCTGCGGGTTATGTACTGGGAGGAACCGCCGGAAGATGATTTGAAAGTGCATTTTTCAGCGCTGAGTACCGGCGTACTCTCTCTCTGTGTGCTGGGGATTCTCGTCCTGGGGGTGTGTCCGATGCTGTTCTGATGCGAACGGGAGAATCGTGCGAAAAAGAAGGGAGTTCCCATGCGCTGCTTTCTTGCTTCTTTTCGTTTACTCATCGTTTGCATGAGTGTCGGTCTGCTCCATGCCTGGCAACAAGTAAACGAGGTCTGTCCTGAGCCCGCTCGCGAATTCCGCGGCGTTTGGGTCGCCACTGTGTTTAACCTCGATTGGCCATCCGCCGCCGGTCTCTCCGCCGGGCAGCAGCAGAATGAGCTGCTCTCCATCATGAATCGAGCGGCACAACTGCGGATGAATGCCATCATCCTGCAGATTCGTCCGAACGCAGATGCCTTCTACCGCTCATCCATCGAACCTTGGAGCAGCTGGCTGAGCGGCCCCGGCATCAACCCCGGTTACGATCCCCTCGCTTTCGCCGTCATGGAAGCACACCGCCGTGGACTGGAGTTGCACGCGTGGTTCAATCCCTTCCGCACCACAGTGAGCGGTAAACCCGTCGGACGCGGTCACATCGCGCAGAAACGTCCGAACCTCCTCCTGCGTGCCGGATCCACTACCCTCCTCAACCCGGCGCTCTCCGAATCCCAGCAGCATGTCCTGCGTGTGATCATGGATGTAGTACAGCGTTATGATGTTGACGGCGTACACCTGGATGACTATTTCTACCCCTACCCTCCCCACCACAACGTGGCGGATGGCCGCACTCCGGCGCAACGACGTGCCGCTGTGGACTCTTTCGTCCAACGCCTCTATTCTTCAGTGAAAGCAGTGAAACCCTGGGTGCGCGTGGGCATCAGCCCCTTCGGCGTCTGGCAGCCGGGGTATCCTTCCGGGGTACCAGCGGGGGTGAATGCTTACGAACACCTTGCCTGTGATGCTCGCAAGTGGCTCGCTTCCGGCTGGGTTGATTATCTCGCCCCGCAGCTTTACTGGCGCATCGATAGTCCGCAAAGCTTTCCCTCCCTCATGCGGTGGTGGAGCGCCATCAACCCACGGCGCCCCGTGTGGCCCGGGATTGCGGCGGCTCGCGTGCTCAGCTCAGAGGATCGCACTCGCCCCGCCTCGGAAATCGGTCGCCAGATCGATCTATCGCGCCAGCTGGCTCGCCAGAGCAGCGGCCAGCTCCTCTGGAGCTGGCGTTCCATCGGCTCAAATCGCGGTGGCCTCCAGCAGGAGATCTCCGCCCGCTACCGCGGCCTCGCCCTGCCGCCCGCCATGCCCTGGTGCGGCTCAGCGCGCCCCGGCAGACCCGGTGTAGCAATACGTGAAACTTCCCGGGGTCTCAACGTGATGTGGAATCCGGCGGACACCAGCGCGCGCAAGTGGGTGATCTCTGTCCGTCGCAGTGGACAATGGAGTTCCTTGTGCGTGCTCCCCGGGACGCGCCGGTGGATCACTCTTCCCGTTTCACTGATGAACGGAGTGGATCGCCTCGCCGTTCGTCCCATTTCCGCCTGTGGCAACAGCGGCACCCCGGCTGTACTGGCTCGGTGACCCCTTCACTCATTGTTCGGAATCAATTGCAATACTGATAATGAAATAGTTTTGCGATTCATTGCTCGTGCAGCGGCAGGTTAATCTTGCCATAATGCACGAAAATTGATAGTCTGAGAAATCTCATTTCACTGGCATGAATAATCGATCATTCTCGCAGAACAAAGATAGAAAATAGTCTGTATGAATAATGAGAAAAAAGAGGAATCAAACTTTCGCGAGAACATTCGCCGAGACCAGCCGGTCGTGATGCCACAGGCGCCGGCCATCGAGAAGAGTCTGCTTTCTATGATGGTAGTGGATCCCATCAACATCATCTCGCGGTGTATCGCCGATGGCATGACCGAGGATTTTTTCTACATCCCGGCGCATCGCATCCTCTGGGAAATCATCCGCAGCCGTTACGAAAAGAACGAATCCGTCGATATCACCAGTATCGACCAGGCCGTCAGCGATGCCGGCAGGCTGGAAGCTGTCGGTAGCCATGCCGGTCTGGTAGATGTGCTTTCCTTCTCGACATCCACCGCACTCTTTGAGTCCCATTTCGGCACACTGAAAGAAAAGTACCTGCGGCGTACGATGATTGCGGCGGCCAACTCTATGCATGAGCTGGCCCACTCTGAGGAAATGGACATCAATCAGATCCTTGATACAGCTGAGCAGGAGGTCATGCAAATTCGCAACAGCTCAGCCCAGACTGCCGCCTGGAGCCTCAAGGAAGACATCAACGCTGTCATGGATAATATGACTCGCTTGATCCAACAGAAGGGACAGGTGCAGGGTCTCCCGACAGGATATCCCAAACTGGATGAAAACATCAACGGACTGAAACCAGGCGAACTTTTCGTGATTGCAGCTCGCCCTTCCATGGGAAAAACCTCCTTTCTGCTCAACATCGTGGAGCACATTGTGCTGAACGAAAAAAAGCCCGTACTTGTCTTCTCCTGTGAAATGCCCAGCGTGCAGCTTGTGGAACGCCTTCTCTACGCTCGCAGTGGAGTAAGCAAAAAGGAACTTGCTGCGGGCGCCGGCTCTCTTACACGAGATAAGCACAAAAGCCTTGCTCGAGCCATCGAAGAGTACAGAAAAAGCCAACTCATCATTGACGATACGGCCGCCATTTCTATCTCTGAGCTGCGAGCGAAGGCCCGTCGAGTTCTCATGTCGCATCCAGACCTTGGCGCCATCGGGGTCGATTACCTCCAGCTCATGCGCTCCCACACTAAGCAGGCCCTTAACAGCCGTGAACGCGAAATCGCCGAAATCTCCGGCGGTCTGAAGAGTCTCGCAAAGGAACTCAAGCTGCCCGTCATTGTGCTGGCCCAACTGAATCGTGGTCCTGAAAACCGCACCGGAAAGAGTAAAGGGTTACCCATGATGAGTGATCTGCGCGAATCCGGCGCCATCGAGCAGGATGCGGATATGATCGGCCTGCTTTACCGTTCTGCTTACTACGCGGAAGATGACGCGGAAAAGGAAAAGGTCGGAGACAACGCCAACCTCGTACTGGCCAAGAATCGAAATGGCCCCACCGGCAATGTGCCGCTTTCCTTCCACGCCGAATTGATGCGTTTTGTCCCCCGCGAGCCCTCAGAGGATGAGATGGAGGATTCGTGACGCCTTCGTGAATCAATCGCACCCGCAGTCTCCGGTGATCTCTTCCTCCCGCGCTCTCTCAAGCAGCGGTTGGAGGTAGTTGTTCGCTTCCTCGCGTCCTTCTGCATAATGTCCTTCATCTCCCGGTGCGAGGAGGGCGAGTAGATGACGGAATTCTCCCGCATGTTCCTTCTCTTCGTCAGTGATGTCATGTAACACCTTTCGAGCGACTTCGTTGTCGGTCGATTCCGCCAGCTGCTCATAGAGCTGGATGGCCTCAAACTCCGCGGCGATCATGAAGCGAACAGCCCGCACCAGCTCCGTGTGCGTCAGCATCCTTCCTGCCGTTTCTCCGCTGAATGAATTGGCAAATTCAGGCATAATACCGCTTAGATGCGGCAAAATCCTTTCCCTGTGAAAAACCGATGGATTCCGCCGCTCCTCCGATTCTCGAATGGAACAACTCTGCATCCTTTCAGATTCTGATTTCTGTTACAAGATGTCACATTTCCATAGACCGTGAGCGTTCGATCGAACTTAATTCTACGCTGTATATCAATGAATAAAAGATTGTCACACTGTTCGGAAAAGGACTTGACACGCAGCAAAGGAAGGAATAGGATGGAGAAGAGATGAAGAGGGGACTCATACGCCTGCTGATGGTTGTCGTACTCGTGGCGACGGCGCTCACGATGTGCTCCAAACCGTACGGTTCTGTGAGCAGGGAGGGTGTTGAGGAAGCGCTTGCATCGCCCAAATTATCCATCACGCCACGCATGCCGCGCTGGTTGTTGAGCGGGGAACAGCTGCGCGGGCTGAACGAAGAGCAGCGCAATCAGGTCTGCGCCATCCTCACCCCGGAAAAAGTGCGGCACGTGGGGGAGGAATACTACCGTAGTGAACGCCAGGGCAACAGAAATGACGATACGGATCTGATCTTCTACATTTATCCGCTGAACGGGCAATCACTGGGCGGGCGCCTTATTGGTGAGAGAGTGCTGATGGATGATTTTGATCTGAGCGAAGAAGAGGAAGCTCAGCTCTATCTCATTCTCCGTCCCCAGCTGGCGAGTTTGTTTCCGAAGAACGTTGCCAGAAAACGCTGAATCGCCTCACTCTTTGTGGCGTTCGCGGTCAGCCAGGGTGAGCTGAATAGCGTTGGCCATGTTGTGACAGAACACATAGAACACCGGACCGATATACGCCAGAGGCGAAGCGTAACTCTGACTCGCCATGTAGAGTGTGAGCACGGTGTTTTTCTGGCCGAGTCCCTGAGAGCACTCGCGCTTCAGGTTGGGGGAACCCAGACGATACCCGGCAGTAAACCCGAAGAGGCAGACCACCGCCGCGCCAAGCATCAGCGGCCACATCTCATGCAAACTGTAGCCGCCGACGATGATGCGTTGGATGCCGGAAGCGGAGATCACCACCAAATTCAGCACCCAGATGCCCAGTGAAATGTCCTTCAACTTCGGCGCCCACGCGCGGCAGGGAGGATAGACAACCCGCAGCGCCACGGAGATACCCGCTGGAATGCCCAAAACGGTAAAAATCTGCTGAGCAACGACAAAGCACAGTTCCCGGTAACTCATATCCGGCACGTTCACCACAAAGGGAAGAATCAGCGGCGTCACGATGGCAAACACGACCTGGCTGAGTACCATGGCGGTGGTAGAGAACCCTACATTGCCGCGCAACAGATTCACGATGATAGGACTGGCAGAGGCAATAGGGGCCGCAGCGCAGTAATAGAGCGATTCAGCCATGATCGGAAACCCCGCCGCACGTGCGACACCCCAGAAAAACAGCCCGGTGGCCTGGATCGCCAGCAAAAGCCGGAAATGCATGCGCACGGGCTTCAGCTGCTGCACATCCAGTCCGATAAAGGTGATGCTCAGCATAATGGCAATGCCGAACGGAAGCCACCCGATGAAGGGGGCGAGTTGCTCGTGAAAGACCCCGCCGACGGCAAAAGCGAGCACCATGCTCACACTGCGCAGCTGCTGCATCATGACGCAGCCGGAGTGCCTCCGGAAGCGGAGGATGCCGCCTCTTGGGAAACCGCTTCAGACTCCGGTTTGGGATAGGCGATGCGGTTATGATTCATCGTACGCAGCGTGGTAAGAAAAGATTCCTTCATCTTTTCAATGTCGCCCAGTGTAATCTGACAATCCTGCAGATGCCCATCGAGGATGCGATCGCGGAAGATCTTTTCCACCAATTCGCGGATGTCCTGCTCCGTGGGATTTGTCAGCGATCGAGCGGCGCTTTCCACCGCGTCCGCCATGCTTACGATTCCCGACTCCCGAGTCTGAGGAATCGGTCCCTTGTACGAGAAGACGGCCTTGTCGACTTCCTCCGGGCAGGTGTCAATCGACCCCGCATCAAACTTGGCCTTTTCCTCTTTGTAGCGATCCATTGCCTTACGATAGAAAAAGTAGGTGCTCAGCGTACCATGGTGCTCGCGAATGGCGGCGATGATACGGGAATTGAGCTTGTACTCGCGCGCGAGGTCCACGCCATCCTGCACATGCTGGATGATGATACGGGCGCTCACCTCCGGGGTCAGCTCATTGTGAGGAGAGATGGCCTGGTTGCCGATGTTCTCGGTGAAATACTGAGGATTTTTCAACTTACCAATATCGTGATAAAGGCCGCACACACCGGCGCGCGTCACATCCGCTCCTATAGCCTCCGCCGCCGCTTCCGCCAGCCGTTGCACATACAAGCTGTGGTGAAATGTCCCGGGGGCTGTCATCTGCAGCTTTTTGAGCACCGGATGGTTCATGTCTGCCCACTCCAACCAAGTGATATGCGTCGATATGTTGAAAAGACTTTCCAGAAGAGGCATGAATCCACCGATAAAAACGCTCACGAGAAAACTTACGCCGAAAGCCACGAGAGTCTCCAAAAGGAAACTCGTGGGGTCAAATCCGTCGCGTAAAGTAGCCAATCCATTGTCCTGGAAGCATCCCAGGGCAATGGTGGAAACGAGAATCACCGCCCCGGTGGCAAAGCCGGCGTAGAGGATGTGCTCCCTCTTGTGCACCCGGCTGCAAAGCAAAGCAGAAATCAGCCCGGCCAACAAGCTGATCACAAAGAAATCCTGCATAATCACGCGCGGACAATCCGGGGGCATAAGCGCCAATCCGAACAAAGAGGTGCACAGCGCAGTGAACACACCGAGACGCCGCCCCAACATCGCCGAGGTAATGCCCGGCGCCAGCGCATACGGCAACGCCAGCAACATCTGCCCGTAAGTCACCTGCCAGGGAAGCATTTCGCGGATATTGTTGAAGGCATGAATGAGTCCAATCTGCGCGCAAATAAGGGTCATCACCAACACCGAACGCCCCATATTGAGCTCCTGCCGCGTATGATCCACGGAATAAAAAATTGTAAGAGCAACGCCGCTCAACACCAGCCACGTCATGCGGTATGCCGCTTCCCCGATACTCTGCCCCGGTCCGACCACAAGATAGCACAACAGCGACACTCCAAGCACCGCCACCAACAGCATCCTCTGCCGCACACTGAGTATCGGCGCTATCTTCTCTCCCCTCCGCATCCGCAGCATCGCTAAAATCATCTTAGCCATGATTCTTTGAGTGGGTGAGGGTCGCATTATAGGAAGCCCTTTCCGCCTTGTCAAGCCAAAAGACGAAGCGAGGTCACGCGGGAAAGGCTCCACTTTTCATATCAAGAAATCAATACCTCCCGCGCACGTGCTGCACCCTGCGGCGCAGAAATGACGCCGCGTTCCTCCATCATGTCCATGATTTTCGCTGCGCGTCCGTAACCGATGCGGAAGCGCCGCTGCAAGAGTGAGGTACTGGCCTTGCGTTCGGTAATCACCATGCTCACGCAGCGGTTGTAGAGTTCCTCGTCGGAATCGCCGCCGCGGGAGGAGCCGCCAGAGGGGGCATTTGTCTCGACAGGTTCGCTGAGTGCTGCCGCTGCGCTTTGCACGAAGCTCTGCTCCGCATGCGATGCGCAGAATTTGATGATGGAAGCGATCTCGGCATCCGACACGAAAGCGCCCTGCGCACGCGTCATCTTGCTGGGTCCGCCCGGCGGCAAAAAGAGCAAATCTCCACGCCCGAGCAGATTCTCTGCCCCGGTTTCATCAAGAATCACCCGGCTGTCAATAGCACTGGACACTTTCAACGCAACGCGGCTTGGCAGATTAGTCTTGATGATCCCCGTCACAACCTGAGCTCTTGGCGATTGTGTCGCAACAATGAGGTGGATTCCAGCAGCGCGCGCCTTCTGCGTAAGCCGTCCGATATAGTTTTCCAAGTCTTCTTTCACCTGCATCATGAGATCCGCCAGCTCATCCACCACGATCACAATGTAAGGCAGATGGACCGGTATCCTGCCATCGTTGTAGAAATCCAGTTCCTGCTGGTCCTCCTCGCCCTCGTCCTCATCAGGAATATCGCAGCCGCGAGAACTTTCGACATCCCGCACAATGGCATCCACCACCTCACTATCTCGTTCAGTCGATTGTTCGGTCGCCTCGCGCTCCTCCCTTTCCAGGGCTTCTCGTTCTTCCGGGGGCAAATTGTTAAAATCTTCCAGATTACGAACACCCACCTTGCTGAAGAGTCTGTAGCGGTGCTCCATCTCATTAACCGCCCAGCGCAAAGCTCCAATCACGCGATTCGGATCCGTCACCACCGGCACCGCAAGATGCGGCAGCTTCTTGTAAGGCTGCATCTCCACCACCTTGGGGTCCACGAGGATGAGTTTGAGTTCATCCGGACGGAATTTATACAGGAAGGAAATAAGCATGCTGTTGATGCACACAGATTTGCCTGACCCAGTCGAACCGCCTACCAGCACGTGCGGCATCGCCGCCAGATCCCCAATCACCGGGTTGCCGTACACATCCTTCCCGAGCGCAACTGGTATACGTAATTTGGGGTTATTGAACTCCGGGGACTGGAGCAGCTCTCGCAAGAACACCGGTTCCTTCACGCCGTTTTCCAGCTCCACCCCCACGGTGGATTTCCCCGGAATGGGGGCAAGAATATTCACCGATGGACTGCTTGTTGAAATCATGATCTCAGCCTTTTTGTTTGCCACAGCTTTGACCGACTGCCCTCTCGGTACGGAGAACTCGTAGCGCGTGACACTGGGACCGCGGGTGATGTCCCCGGGTTCCACACTGATATGGAAAGACTCCAAGGTATCCGCAATCTCGGCCTGCGTACGCAGCATCTCGCCGCGCGCCTGCAAACGCACCTCATCCGGCACCGGTTCATATTTTAGCAACTCGTACGGAGGCAGAGGATAATCATTTTTTTGCTTCGTCGTTGTTCGCGTTATTTTCCGCCGCTGCGCAGGAGAAGGACGGGGCGGCGCCAGCGCCGGAGTTCTTGTTTCCGGCTTCTTCATCCCAAAATGCTGGACAATCGCCCGCTCAGTATACGGGTTGATCGGTGGCCCCTCCTCATCATCTTCCGCAGATAAGCTTTCTCGTTCAATTTCATCCTCAATAGATTCCATTAAATCCAGAAGGTTACCTCCAGGTATTTTCCTCGGAACAGCTTTGCGAGGAAGACCGCTCCGCCCGGACGACGATGCAGCGGAAGAATTTTCTTCTTTTCGTTCTTCATCATCCAATGGCAACTCTTCAGTAACAGGATGTACAAAAGATGAAGAATCCGGCTTTTTCTCCCTGATCGCCCCTCCACGCTCGTCGCCGGGAGACGACGTGCCGGAAGATTCGGAAATTTGGCGCCAGGATCGCTCCGACGCGGCTTCCTGCAGCTTCCCGGCGCGGCGATGTTCACGCCACCGCTCCCACACACGCGTAATATCCTTCTTTTCTGTGCGATAAAGCAATTTTGGAGTGATGCAGGAGTAATAAATCAGCGCGATACCGTGAAGCAGGAGGAGAAAGATGAGAGCCCATGTACGACCAAATAAAGCCCCCACGCAGTGCGTTCCATCCAAATACCCCAATTTCCCGCCGGGCGTCGTGAGATGCAGATGATCAGCCCATTCCACCAGCACCCACGGCTGCACTGACAAAATCGCGCAGGAACTCAACAGCATCACGGTCCATCCGAGCCACTGCCCGATGCGTCGGCTCTCAGGCCACAGCAGCATCCCCCACGCCGGCGCTTGCAGGAGCACGGCCCCGTACACCGCCGAGCCGCCCAGAAGCCAGTAAAAAACGCCAGCGGTATACAGACCCGCCACGCCGAGCCAGTTCGTACACGGGCGTGCAGACGCCGCCTCGTGATCCACAGGGTTCAGCATTCTCCACCTCATCTCATCCACTCGATAACTGAATAAACTAAGCAGCAATAATATACTCACTACAACCACGCATGCTCCGATGATTCTCCGACGGAACAGAATTCCTCGTTGGGAACTCCCGATGAAGCCTTCCGCGTCGAAGCTGGTCGTCCGATCAATCATTCCGGTGCCACCTACACGTGGTGAATAAAAGGCGAACTTACGCCGCAAGATGCAGACACTCAAACAGACTCATCAAGAAGCGCCCGGGCATGCTCCACAATGTTGGGCACATTCATTCCGAGATCATGGAGCACCTGTGAGCCCGGGGCAGAAAAACCGAAGTCATCAATACCGATAATCCCACCCTGTGGGCCGACGTAGCGGTACCAGAGGTCGCTCCTGCCGGCCTCGACAGCCAGTCGGCGTTTGCAGGAAGCAGGAAGCACCTCTTCCCGGTAATCCGAAGACTGGTGATTAAACCGCCGGAGGGAAGGCATTGAAACGACGCGCACACCCGAACCGAGGGTCTTAGCTGCCTCCAGGGCAAGAACCACCTCCGACCCCGTGGCGATAATGATGAGCTCCAGAGGCGCAGACTCGCGCAGAGCAATGTAACCACCGCGGAGAGTTCCCTCCCTGCGCTGCTTCACGCTCAGCAAAGGATTGACGCAGGTGAGAGAAGGAACATTCTGCCGGGTGAGGATGAGGGCTGTGGGACCATCCCTCCGTTCCATGGCGCCCAGCCACGCTCCGGCGGTTTCTTCGGCATCGGCAGGTCTCACCACATCGAGGTTCGGAATCACACGCAGTCCGCTCACCGTCTCGACCGGCTGGTGGGTAGGCCCATCCTCCCCAACCGCTACGGAATCATGTGTCAACACGTAGGTAACCGGCAGATGCGCCAGAGCCGCCACGCGGATAGCTGCCCGCATATAATCTACAAACACACAGAATGTTCCGGCGGAAACGCGAAAGAGTCCGTCGTAGGCCATCCCGTTGCAGATGGCAGCCATGGCGTGCTCGCGGATGCCAAACCAGAAATTACGTCCGGCATAATTCCCGGCGGAGAAGTCTCCGGCGCCCTTCAGGTAGTTCTTGTTGGAGGAGAAGAGGTCTGCACTCGTGGAAAGCAACGCGGGACAATGCGCTCCCAGAGCATTCTGCACCGTGGAAGAGGAAACCCTCGTGGCCTGCGGCTCATCGCCCAGACTTTCCGGAAGCATCTTCTGCGCTTCCTCCGGGCAGAGACCTTCCGCCGCCAGCAATATGCCGGCATCCAGCCGCTCTGCGAGCTCCGGGTATGCCTTGCGCCACGCCCGGTATATCTCATCCCATTCCTCATAATCCTCCTCGCGCTGCTTCTTCAGCTCCGCCATGTACTCGCGCACCTCGCGGGAAACATAGTAGCGCTCGCCGGCGGGCAGACCCCAGTTTGCATGCGCCTGCTCCCACTCCTTTGCCCCTCCCTCGCCGTGCCCCTTTGTAGTGCCTTCAAAGCCCGGCACACCCTTGGCAATCGTGGTATGGGCGATGATCAGTTTGGGACGCCCGTTCCTCTCCAACCTCGCCACGCGCAGAGCATCCTCCACAGCTCGCAGGTCATGCCCGTCAATACTGACAGCGTCCCACCCCTGCGCGCGAAAACAGGCAGCAATGTCGTCCACCTGTGTGCGTTCAACGGGAGCATCCAGAGTGATGCCGTTTGCATCGTAGATGAGCACGAGGTTGTCCAATTTGAGAGTGCCGGCAATGGCAGCCGCCTCGCGAGAGATTCCTTCCTGAATGCAGCCGTCGCCGGCGAGGCAATAAATCGTCTGGTTGAAAATTTCGAATTCCGGAGTGTTGTAAGAGGCGGCGGCGTGTTTCGCCGAAATAGCAAAGCCCACCGCGTTGGCAATCCCCTGACCGAGAGGCCCCGTCGTGCACTCCACCCCCGGACAGCAGCGAAACTCGGGGTGTCCCGGCGTGTGCGCCCCCTTCGACCTGAAAGCGCGAAGGTCATCCATGCTCACTTCAAAGCCACTCAGATGCAGCCAGGCGTAGAGAAACATTGAGCCGTGCCCGCCGGAAAGGACGAAGCGATCGCGGTTCAGCCAACGGGGCTGAGAAGGATTCACTCTCAGGATCTTGCCGTACAGCACAGCGCCTATCTCAGCGCAGCCGATCGGCAAACCCATGTGCCCGGAGGCCTTGTCAAAAATCGCATCAATGGCGAGGCCCCTGGCCTCCTGAGCCGCCCGTTGTAAAATGTCCGCCTTCATGCACGCGCGAGTATATCAGCTTCTTCATTTTTGTAAAGCAGTTTTACGTCCTCTGCCGCGGTAATTTCCACTTTCCTCCCCTCAAAAATCCGGACGCCGAAACAGAAGCAAAAGTTCCGGACGCGGAAAATCGCAGCGTCCAAACGCAGATCACAACATAAAAATTGAGAATTCAATAAGTTGTAAACATATTTACCTCTCATGCCGTACAATTCTGGCAGGGTGGCAGGGAAGCCACATCGCGCGCAATCTGCTCGCGCAACGCCTCCAGGTCGGAAAACTGGCGTTCCGCCCGCAGATATTCTCCAACCAGCACCGTAAGGAATTGACCGTACAAGTCACCTTCCAATCCAGGAAAATGAACTTCCATGCGTGGGGATTTGCGTTGCTCTGCGACGGTGGGACGCAGTCCCAGATTGGCTATGCCGGACAACACCCTGCCGCGGAGTCGGCAAGAAACGCGGTAGACCCCGTATGGCGGCAGAACCGCGGCTGGGGAGATGGGAATATTAGCCGTGGGGAATCCGAGCTGTCGGGCGAGGTGCCGCCCGTGTTCTACCCTTCCGGCGACGGAAAAGGGATGCCCCAGCAGACGCTCCGCGAGCGCGATGTTTCCATCCGTCAGCTCGGCGCGCACACGACGAGAACTCACGGCGCCTCCCTCTTCTTCCTGCAAGGGTAAGACGCGGACGCGGAAGCCGCGGCGTTTTCCCTCCTCGCGCAGCAGATTAGCATCCCCTTCCCCACCGCGACCGAAATGCCAGTTTTCGCCCACGGAAACGCCGGCGATGCGGCTGACCCTCTCAATGCCATTGAGGAACTCTGCCGGACTCGTCGCCGCCAGGGTCGGACTGAATTCCAGCACCAGCAGCACGTCCACCCCGCACAGTTCCTCCAGCAGCTCCGCCTTCTGCTGCAAAAGTGGGGTGAGAAGTCCGGGACAAGCCTCCGGGCTCAACACTGCCAGCGGGTGCGGCTCAAATGTCAGCACACCCCTCAAAGCTCCCGGCGTATCCGCAGAGCGGATAACGCATTGGTGCCCGCAATGCACGCCGTCGAAGCATCCCATGGCCCAGTGGACCGGTTGCGGGATCCTGCGCAGTTCCTCCAATGTATGGCAGATGATCATGACTCACCCGGGGGAGTGGGGAAAAGGCGATCCACGGGGATAAGACGGCGAATAACCTGCTCCCTCGGCGCCTCCTTGAGTTCAGGCACACTAATGGCCTGCGCCACGTCGAAATCCCCGATGCGGGTGCGGCGCAGGGCAGTCAAGTGGGCGCCGCAGCCGAGAAGCGCTCCGATGTCGTGCGCAAAGCTGCGCACGTAGAACCCCTTGCTGCAGCGCAGAGTAAAATCCACCTCACCACTCGTTAAATCAAGCCGGGTGATGGCGCAGGAAATCACGTGCACCTGCCGCGTTTTTCGTTCCACCTCCACCCCCTTCCGCGCAAGTTTGTAGCAGGGAACACCATTGATCTTGATAGCGGAGTACATGGGCGGCGTCTGCTCGATAACCCCGGAAAAACGCGCGAAGGCATCCCTCACCGCCGCCTCGCCAAGCCCCGCAATACTCCGTCGCGCCACCACCTTTCCTTCGGCATCATAGCTGTTCGTCTCCACCCCCAGCTGCAGAGTGGCCGTGTACTCCTTGTCCTCCCCCATCAGGCGATCTTGCAGCCGCGTTGCTTTTCCCACGACGACAAGCAGCAATCCCGTGGCCATAGGGTCCAGCGTGCCGCAGTGCCCCACCTTGCGCGTGGTGAGAACACGGCGGCAGAGCGCCACGGCGTTATGCGAGGTGAAGCCGGGATCCTTATCAATGGGCAGCACGCCGCTCGTCTCCTCATGTCGTAACGCGTTCATGCAGCAGAATCCAGAACAGAGCGAATCGCCTCCAGCACAGCGGATCGCACCTCGCCCAGGCTCCCGCGCATGCGGATGCCGGCCGCCATGGCATGCCCGCCGCCGCCGAACCGGGAGGCGATGTCGTTCACATGGATGGCGGGGTCCTTGCTGCGCAGGGAGATGCGGATGAGTCCATTCTCCAGGTCTTCAAAAATGAGTGCCACGCGCGCTCCCTGAAGCACACGGATGATGTCCACGAGGTCCTTCGTTTCCTCACGCCCCACACCCAGCTCGGCGCATTTTCCTGCCGGCAGGGAATAGTGCACCAGCTGCCCGTTTTCTTCGATGACCATGTTGTTGAGGACCTCGCGCTGCACGGCAAAAGCGCCGACAGGTTGCTCCTGGTACAGCCTGCGGTTCGTATCTCCCACGTCCACGCCGCACTCGATGAGTCGTGCACCGAGCCGCATATCCCGGGCCGTGGTGCTGCCGTATTGGAAAGAGCCGGTGTCCGTGCTCAGCCCCACGTAGAGAGCGCACGCCACCGACGGACTGATCGGCGCCCCGAGTTCATCCAGCAGGGGCACGACCACGCAGGCGCATGCGGCCGCTCCGGCCTGCACCAGATTCATGTCGCCATACAGGGTGTTCGTTTCGTGGTGGTCGATGTTGATGGTGAAGGGAGAGGACTCAACCAGACGGCGTCCGGCGTCGCCCAGGCGTCTTGGCTCCCCGCAATCCACGCAAATGACGCCGTCCACCCCGGTCGGCAGCGAGGCGGGAGGATCGGCAACATATTGTGCGCCATCCAGAAAAGAAAAACGCGCCGGCACGCCATCCTCAATCCACATGTGCACACGCTTGCCGAGCGATTGCAGAGCCAGCCCGAGACCCAGGGCGCTGCCGACGGCATCCCCGTCCGGTCGCATGTGCGAGATGACGGCCACCTCATTCAGCGCGGCTATCCTCGTCGCAATTTCCCGATACGTGTTTATTTCCCCCATAGCTCCGGCGCTTTTATACCACCCAACTGCTCCCATGTCAATCAGCGGGGCAAACGCATCAGAGGGAAGGACAAAGCACGAAGTTGATAGTTAGCACACTACGTTCGTTCCTACGGAACGATACCATAACCGAATTTTTAGAGCGTAGCGGAGGGGTGGTTAGAGAGGCTTTGTGAGGAGCCAGGCCAAAGGTACGGCTCTGCGTAACCATCGAGCTCTCCAGCTAATCACCACATATGATATGGCCCCATCACCTCAGCTTTCGCTTCACAATTCCCGGGCCTCCGACCCGCCAGCTCAATACTTCGTGCGCCGTCCTTCTTTTGGTTTCGTACTTGGACAAACGCAACATTTTACAGCTAAGGATCATTCGATGAATTCCGAAAAAAATTGAACGAAAGATTCGCGGGGAGTGTCTCTCCTACATCGGATCAATCCCGTACGTGGCGAAGGAGAGAGCGTCGCGTGCTGTACAAAAGGGAGTCCGTGTTTCATAGGTAGTAAGTTGGAACGCCCGCAGGAGAAATCCTGCGGGCGTTTTTTACAGCTTGACCCGGGGAGAAAAAAACGATATCTTGGAGGGACACATGAAACGCAGAGATTTTATCAAACTCGGGTTCGGCGTTGGCGCAGCTTTCTCGCTGGATACGCTCAGCGGGCTTTTCCCGGCGGCTTCCGCTGAGGAACCTGCTGCCACCGCCGGTGGGAAGCCGTCCCTGGTTGCCGTGCGCGGCGGGGATCGCGTGGCTATGCTGGATGCGGCTCTGGCAGCTCTGGGCGGCATCAACGCCTTCGTCAAGCCGGGACAGAGTGTCGTCATCAAACCAAATTGCGGCTGGGATAAGACGCCGGAGATGAGCGCAAACACGCATCCCTCCCTGGTGGGTCATATGGTGAAGCTCTGCAAAGACGCCGGCGCGTCAGAGGTGGTTGTTTTCGACCACACCTGCGATAACTGGCAGCGTTCCTACCGCAACAGCGGCATTCAGGAAGCCGTGGAGAAAAACGGCGGGAAGATGCTCAGCGCAGCGGATGAAAGCGTGTACCGCGACCACGAGAGTCCCTCTGCCCGCAATCTCAAAAAAGCCAAAGTGCACACTGCTATTCTGGATTCGGACGTCTTCATCAACATGCCGGTGCTCAAGCACCACAGCGGAGCCCGCATGACAGCCTGCATGAAAAATGCCATGGGTCTGGTGTGGGACCGAGGCTTCTTTCACAGCCACGATCTGCACCAGTGCATCGCGGATGCCGTGCTGCTCCGCAAGCCAGATCTCAATGTGCTGGATGCCTTCGCGCCCATGCTGCGCAACGGTCCCAAGGGGAAAGATGAAAACGACCTGATTGCCACGCATTCTCTGCTGGCCGGCACAGACATCGTGGCGATTGACGCCGCGGCGTCCAAGCTGCTGGGCAATGCGGATGGAGACGTCCGGCATATCGACCTGGCCGCTGAAATGGGTCTGGGAGAAAAGGATCTCAGCAAGGTGGCGATTCGCCGCATCACTCTCGCTTGAAGTCGTCTATGTGGCGCGCAGCACGCATTGTCGCAGCAGGTGTCGTGACGTCGCTCTTCGTGTTCGGGTTTATCAACCTGAGAAACCTCGAACCTGCCGCCTGGGAACACCTTGTGGAGCGCCTGCAGTTCGTGCCCGCCCTGCTCGGCTCGTGTCGCGGAGTTGTCGGCTCAGTGGTGGTTGTGGTGGTTCTTCTGACGCTCACGCTGCTGTTCGGGCGCGTGTACTGTTCGTTCATCTGCCCGCTGGGAATTCTGCAGGACGTCGTCATCCGCCTGCGCCGTGGCTTCGACAAGTTACACGGCAGGAAGAGAAGCGGGGCAACCCTGCGTTTTGCGCAGCCCCTTCCCTGGCTGCGCTACACGATGCTCAGTATCGTGATTCTCTCATTTTTCCTCTGCGGCACAGCCCTCGTGGCATGGTTGGATCCCTACAGCATCTGCGCGCGTCTCATGGCCGGGATGACGAATCCTCTCGCCGCGACTGCCAAAAACCTCGCTGCCGGGGCGGTGGAAACGCCTACCTCCTGGGGGCGTTACGGCTGGCTGCTTCCGGCAGTGGTCGGCGTCGCGCTGGTGCCGTTGGCGCTTGCGTGGTGGCGCGGGCGCATTTATTGCAACACAATTTGCCCGGTTGGAGCTTTTCTGGCGCTGCTTTCGCGGGCTCCGCTCTTTCGTCTGGGGATGAATCCCTCCGCCTGCGTGCACTGCGCAAACTGCGTGCGCGCCTGCAAAGCCCAGTGCATTGATTTAAGGAATTACCGGGTGGACACCACCCGCTGCATCAATTGCTACGATTGCGTGTCGGCATGTGAGCACGGCCTGCGTCCAAAATTCACTTTCCCCTTCCGCCGTCGGCATGATCCGGAAAACAAGGTTGGGAAAAATGCGCAACAAGCGCCGCCGTCTGCCTCACGCCGGGCCTTTCTCGGTCTGCTGGCTTGCAGCGCTTCCGCTCTGGCGGCGTCAGGCTGCCGCGAGCAGGAGATCCCTCCCGGCAAACCCGGGGAGCCGGGAGATAACCAAGATTCCGCCGTCACCCCGCCGGGCAGCCGGAGCGTGCCGCGTTTTCTGGATACCTGCACGGCGTGCGGGCTCTGTATCACCGCCTGCCCTACGCAGGTTCTCCAACCCTCTTCCTGGCAGTACGGTCTGAGCGGAATGTTGAAGCCCCGACTGGATTTCACCGTGGGTTTTTGCAATTTTGATTGCAACATCTGCGGACGCGTCTGCCCGGATGGGGCCATCATGCCGCTGGATCTGGCAGAAAAACAACGCACTCAAATCGCCCTGGCCGAATTCCACCGCGAACGCTGCATCGTGCAGCAGCACTACACAGAATGCGGCGCGTGCACCGAACATTGCCCCACCAAAGCTCTCTCCACCGAGGAAGGTCTATTCCCCTCCTGCAATGCCTCTCTCTGCCTCGCCTGCAACGCCTGCGTAGAAACCTGCCCACAGAAAGCGATTTCGCTCGTCGGCGACGAGCAGCATGGCATGCACGCGCAGATCGACCGCACAAAGTGCATTGCCTGTGGCAAATGCTCGCGCGTTTGCCCATCCGGCGCTATGACGTCACAGCGCCTGCTCATCCCGGTACTTAAGCCGGAGCTCTGTATCGGATGCGGCGCCTGCACATACGCCTGCCCGGTGCGCCCGGAGCGGGCGATGCAGGTCACCGGGAGGCATCGTCATCTCCTCGCTGAAGTCGTGCGGGAAAAGCCCGCCGAAAACCCGGTAAGCGCCGAGGAGTTTCCTTTCTGATCCTCTTTTTTCCCCCCCTTCCCGGGGGCTTTCCTCATCCCGGACTCCGGGTTCCTTTCAGGACGCACCAAAATCACGGAGCGAAAATAGATTGCCTGGAGCCGGCCGCTTGTGTACAATAGCAGGAGATGAGAAGACCACCCATACCGGGGCTCGTGCTGGCGGATAGCTGGCTAGCGCCCTACATGCAGGAGATTCGCGCTCGACTGCGGTTGTACGACGGTCGGGTGGAGGCGCTGCGCAAAAAATACGGCAGCCTGATGGAGGCGGCGCGAGGGTACGCGCGGATGGGGTTCAACCGCGACCGCAAGACGCGGGAGTGGATTTACCGCGAGTGGGCGCCGGGCGCCCGGGGTCTCTTCCTCGTCGGCGATCTGAATGGCTGGGACAGGACAGCACACCCCATGACCCCGGATGAAGCCGGCAACTGGGAAATACGCCTGCCGGCGGATGCCCTGCGGCACGGCATGCGCGTGAAGGTCCACGTGGTCGGGGCGGATGGACAGGGGCGCGACCGCATACCGGCGTGGATTCGCTATACGGAGCAGAATCCGGAGAATTTTGACTACTGCGGCCTCATCTGGGAACCGGAAAAACCCTACCGCTGGAGAAACACACGCTGGAGTCCGGCGCACATTAAGAACCCGCTGATCTACGAAGCACACGTGGGCATGGCCGGGGAAGAGCAGCGTATCCACTCCTATGCCGAGTTTGCCGAGCATGTGCTGCCGCGCATTGTCAAGCTTGGGTACAATGCCGTGCAGCTTATGGCGATCCAGGAGCACCCGTACTACGGCTCCTTTGGGTACCATGTCTCTTCGTTCTTCGCACCGTGCAACCGTTTCGGCACACCCGAGGATCTCAAGAAGCTCATCGACGCCGCACATGGAGCGGGACTGGCAGTGCTGCTGGATGTCGTGCATTCCCACGCGGTGAAAAACACGGCGGAGGGACTGAATGACTTTGATGGATCAGGCGGGCAATACTTCCACGCCGGGGAGCGGGACAGCCGGCACCCGGACTGGGACAGCTGCCTGTTCGACTACGGCAAGCCGGAAGTGCAGGAGTTCCTTCTCTCCAACCTCCGCTGGTGGTTGGAGGAATACCGCTTTGACGGTCTGCGCTTCGACGGCGTCACCAGCATGCTCTACCTGCACCACGGTCATGAACCCTTCACCGATCTCAGCTGCTACTACAACGATCGCGTGAATGTGGACGCCGTCACCTACCTGCAACTCGCCACGACGCTGGTGCAGATGATCCGCCCGGGGGCCATCGTGGTGGCAGAGGATATGAGCGGCATGCCGGGCATGTGTCGCCCGGTGGATGAAGGGGGACTTGGCTTCTCGCACCGGCTGGCCATGGGGTTGCCAGACTATTGGATCAAGCTTATCAAAGAAAAAAAGGACGAGGAGTGGAGCATGGGTGACATGTGGTACACCCTTACCAACAGGCGCTACGGAGAACCAAACATCGCCTATGCCGAAAGTCACGACCAGGCGCTTGTGGGAGACAAGACCATCGCATTTCGTCTGATGGATGCAGAGATGTACACGCACATGGCGTGCGGGATGGAGAGTTTGACCATTGAGCGCGGCATGGCGTTGCACAAGATGATCAGGCTCATCACGCTCGCCGCCGGCGGCGAAGGCTGGTTGAACTTCATGGGCAATGAATTCGGGCACCCGGAGTGGATTGACTTCCCCCGCGAGGGCAACGGCAATTCCTACCTGTATTGCCGCCGTCAGTGGAGCTTGGTGGATAATGATCAGCTGCGCTACCGCTTCCTCAACGCCTTTGACGCTGCCATGCTCCGGCTGGCAAAGGAATACGACCTTCCGGGCTCGCCGCCGGCGCGCCCGCTGAACATGGATGAGAAAAACCACGCCATGGCCTTTGAGCGCGCAGGACTCATCTTCATCTTCCACTGGGGTGGGGAAAACGCGCTACCGAACTACCACCTCCCGGCTCCATCGCCGGGCTCCTGGGAGGTAGCGTTGGATTCGGACGCCACGTCCTTCGGAGGTCTGGGCAGGCAGGATCCCGCCGTACGACATGAGACGCTTGCCGACGGCTCCATTTCCCTCTACCTGCTGCCGAGAACCGCAACAGTGTTGAAAAAATTGTGACCGATACTTTACCAGAAGCCGCTGTTGAAAAGCCAACTATTCATCTGATGGATGATACGTTGGCGAGTCGTGTGGCGGCCGGGGAAGTGGTGGAGCGGCCGGCTTCCGTCATCAAGGAACTCATCGAAAACAGCATCGATGCCGGAGCCCACTCCGTGCGGGTTGAGATCATCCGCGGTGGGGTGGCTCTCATCAAAGTGGACGATGACGGCACCGGCATGAGCCGTGCCGACCTTGCCCTCTGCGCGAAAAACCACGCCACCAGCAAGATTGAAAAATTTGAGGATCTCTATGAGCGACGCAGCATGGGATTCCGCGGGGAGGCTATCCCAAGTATCGCTTCCGTATCGCACATGACGATCTCCACCCGGCGAGCGCGGGATATCGAAGGCTCCTGTATCATCTTTCACGGTGGAGAAGAAGAAGAACTGCGCACAGCGGGATGCTCACCAGGCACACACATCGAGGTGCGCGAACTCTTCTACAACACTCCGGCACGCCGCCAATTTCTCAAAAGCGCCGAGACCGAAGCAGCGCATGCCGAGCACCAGGTGCGCCTTCATGCGCTCGCCTTCCCAAACATGCGCTTCGCCTTCGTGCAAGAAGGTGGTGTCGTATTCGATGTAGCCTCCACGCCGAACCTGCGTCATCGCATCGCCGAACTCTTCGGGCAGGAGCTCGCGGGAAAACTCCTTCGCCTGCGTCCCAACCATGCAAACGGCGTTCAGGTAACAGGATATATTCTCCCGCTGAGCGAAGCACGTCGCAATAAGAGACTTCAGTACATTTTTCTCAATGGGCGTCCCATTGAGGATAAAAATATTCTACGCGCCATTCGGGATGGTTTTGGCGGGTTCCCCACCGGACTGCATCCCGGCTTTTTCCTGTATCTGGATATTGAACCGGCGCTCGTGGATGTCAATGTCCATCCGGCGAAGCGTGAGGTACGCTTCCGGCGTCTTTCCGATGTCATTTCCGCAGTAATTGACTCGGTCGCCAGTACCTTAGCCGAACACGCTCGAGCAGAACATTCATCAGCGTCGGATGCATCGCCCTCCGCGCCCCCGGCACCGGAGCAACCTGTTCCGCACGTGGAGCCAGCTCCCCATCACGACTCTGAAGCGCCACCTGTCGCCTCGCATCGGCTCTCCGAAACTCCGAAGCAGGAGCCTCCGCCAGACGCCTTTCTCCCCCCCTTGAGACTGGTTATCGAGCCAGAGCAGCAGGAGCTGAAACTTCCTCCAAGCCAGCGTACGCCACACTCTGCAGCGAAAGAGGACTCTTCTAATTTTCCTTTCCACTTTTGGGGTATTTTGCCAGATCGTTTCGCCGTTTTTGAAAACTCCGAAGGTCTCGTGGTTCTCTCGGTGACATCTGCACGCGAACGCATTATTTTCGAGAGCCTCGTGGAGCAAAACAAGCGTCCTGTGATGACCCAGCAGCTGCTCACCCCAGCCTTTGTGGAGCTGGATGCCCGGGATGCTGCCGTAGTAAAAGAGCTGCTTCCCCTCTTTGCACGGGCAGGCTTTCGCGTAGCTCTTTTTGGAGCCAAGACCCTGCGGGTGGAGGGTATCCCTTCCCTCCTGAAACTCAGGGAAATCGACTCCTTCGTGGCTGATATGATCGGGTCTTTCAGTGCTGGGGAGGTGCGTTTGAAACGCTCCCGCAACCCTTTCGAACTCTTTGCCGGTCGTATGGCTACAGCCTGCGCCAGACGCGAAAACATTTCCGCGTGGTTGGAGAACCCCGTTCCCCTGCTGCGTGAGCTCCTGCGTTGCGATATCCCCTACTGCACACCAAGTGGAAAACCTACTATGATCCCATTACCCATCAGTGAGTTAAAACGTCGCTTCCAAGCGCTGTAACAAGTACGAAGGGCAAAGGTACTGAAGCAGTTGAGCCCCGGAGATCCCAAAATTGTGGAGTGAGAGCGAAAACGGCGGGAAGAACCGTGCGTGATGATTAGTTAGAAAGGCTTGTGGAGGCTTCAGCCGGTACTGCACCACTGCACATTAAAAAAATCTTTCCAACCGGTCACCGATATGTTTCAGAATCCGGCTTCGTAATTCGTGCCCAAAAATCACACTTACCCCGGAGGAGCAGTTTTCTGCTTCTCCGGGGTAAAAAACTCAATCGAAAAAATCGGCGGCGAATCAGATGGAATCGCCGAGCTTTTTCATGGCCTCAGCAGCGCGGTTGGAATAACCCCACTCGTTGTCATACCAGCCGCAAACCTTCACCATGTTGCCACCAACGACGTAGGTGAAGCCGGCATCAAAGATGCAGGAGTGCGGGTTAGAAACAATGTCCTGCAGCACCAGAGCCTCCTCAGAGTACTCAAGAATGCCCTTCAGGGGTCCCTCGGCAGCGGCCTTCATGGCGTCGTTCACCTCCTCCACGGTTACATCCTTTTTCAGGATAGCCACAAAGTCGGTCAGCGAACCCGTCGGGGTCGGCACGCGGAAAGATGCTCCATTGAGCAGCCCCTTCAACTGGGGAATCACCTCACCGATCGCCTTGGCCGCGCCAGTAGTGGTTGGGATGATGTTGATGGCAGCCGAACGCATGCGGCGCGGATCCTTGTGCGGCAGATCCAGGATACGCTGATCGTTCGTGTAGGAATGGATGGTGCTCATCATGCCCTTCTCCACCCCAAAGGTGTCATTGAGTACCTTCACCATCGGGGAGAGGCAGTTCGTGGTGCAGGATGCGTTAGAAACAATGTGGTGCTTAGCCGGGTCATACTCCTGGTCGTTGATGCCGATGCAGAAGGTGAGATCGGGGTTCTTCGCCGGGGCGGAAATCAGCACCTTTTTCGCACCTGCCTTCAGGTGCCCTTCGGCCTTCGCGCGGTCAGTGAACAGCCCGGTGGACTCAAGAACGACATCCACGCCGAGCTCCTTCCATGGCAGCTGATCCGGCCCCAGCATGCCACCCAAAATCTTGATCTCGTGACCATTCACCACGAGAATATCCTCGCCCTTGATTTCCACTGTCCCCTTGAATTTCCCCTGTGTGGAGTCGTACTTGAGCAGGTGAGCCGTCGTTTCGATGGGTGTGAGGTCATGAATCGCCACAACCTTCTCAAGCTCTGCCTGTGACATAGCGCGCAGCACGTTGCGCCCGATGCGTCCAAAACCGTTGATAGCGTATTTAGCCATAGTGTTAAAGTATGTATTTCGTTGGTATTGATCCCTCCGAACCCCCCGGCCCGGCAAGGCAGACCCCAGTTTAATCTTACGCCCCGCTTTAGTCAACACAAATTTACTCCTTCCGGGATTGCTGTGCATTGCAAAATTAAGTGCGCAATGCCTCAAAAATAAAGTCACCGAAGGGTCGCCAAAAACGGGAAAAGAGAATTTCCTGAAAGCTTGATGCCTCAGAAATAAAGGGTTAACATCAAACACATGTCTCTCAAGATGAGTAAACAAGCAAGAATAGAGTTACTTTCTGTATGGAGAGCAAAATATG
>CANRKR010000012.1 GCA_947631275.1 uncultured Akkermansia sp. | reverse complement strand
CCCGCCCAAAAAGGATAAATCAAGTGCATCGCCCATGCGCTAAGCTTCCGCCAATCCAAGGAGCATGGTTTCCTTCGCCGTTTCCCAGCTCACCGCTTCCGCACGTTTTTCCCCGGCGTAACAATAACGGCGACGCAACGTGCAGTTTTGCGTGAGGCGCAGAGTGAGGGTAATGTTGCGAATCATGGGAGCCACGCATCCAACTCACGACGGTGTCTATCTTATTTTCTTATCGGAGCAATGCCGCCGAATATGATGGGTTCGCGCTGTTGCTGCTGGCCGAGGAGAGCGCAATAGTTGCGCCGAGTGTTACCACGGTTGCAAGCGTTGGGTAGAGAAGCGCCTTCTTTTCCGTTTCCGGAGAGATCCTCATGGAGATGGCGAGTGAAATTCCTGCTATCGGCGAGGAATAGCAACGCGTCCCGGATCCGGATTCACAACGGGGGCAGGGATTTTGGCTGGCGGCGTTGCGGGACGGGAGGGAACAGGGGGTAGATTATGTCTGGGCACGGAAACAATTCGTGGGGAAGGATTTACAGCGTGGTTCGTGGTTACGGCAGGCGGTGGCATCACGGGTCCGGGGGCAAGCACGCGATGATGATGCGGCACGGGTTCTCCACAAGAGGAGAGGATAAAAATAGCTGCCGTCGCCAGCAGAGGGAGTGTCGTTTGGTTTGTATTATTCATGACTTTGGGCAGTGGGTTGAGTTTTTTCGTCGTGGACTTTTGAATTCTGAGAGGCCTCCTTGCCCTTCGCGCTCAGATATTCTCGTGTTGTTCATAGTTTGCCGGGACAAAACGAAACCTATGCTGGTGTCGTAGCATATGTAAACTGTTCCCGGCAAGGCAAACAAGAGGCAAACTGTTTTCAGTTCAGAGGGATATCGGTTTGGCGTTCATCAAGGGAAAGGTAGCAGGCAGGATCGGAGCCGTACCAATGACCATTTGCAATAGCAGCGCGAGTGCGGTAACCGCCGCCGCAGAGGGAAAAAAGTTTGCACGTTGCGCAGGGACCGGAAAGCTTTTGCTGGCGCTCAGCGGGATCGTCACTGCCGCGCAGCTCGCGAAGCTGGTCCGCAGCTGCAGATTGGTCGGCGGCCTCCCAAATTCGGGAGAAAGGAGTATCCTTGACATTGCCCAGGGTAAGCTGCTGCCAAAATTGGTCAGGGTGAATGCAACCCTGAGTATCGATATTGGCAATGCCCCGACCGGAGCTGTTGGCTCCTCCGCCGTTCCATGTGAGCAGGCGCAATGTTTGCTGCGCGAGAGGATTTTTTTCTTTCAGCTGACGAAGGAGCAGATAGACGCCATCAGCCGGTTGGGTGACGGTGAGTAGCTCTCGATTGCTCCCAGCCGCGTGCCACTTTTCAACCCGAGCAATGAGCATGTCAAGCGCAGCGCGTGATTCATCAGGATGCAGCGCTGCCACATCGACGCCACGTCCCATGGGCACGAGGTGGTAAAAGCAGACGCGCGGGATATTCTCACGTTCGATATAATCGAGAATCTGCGGCATGCACTGCACGTTGTTGCGGGTGAGGGTGAGGCGCAGACCTGTTTTCTGCCCGACTTCTTCGCAAAGCCGAAACCCACGGATAGCGGCATCGAATGCGCCCGGGACGCCGCGAAATTGATCGTGCACGGAGCCGATGCCATCCAGTGAAATGCCCACGTACGCCACACCGACCTCCTTGAAGAGACGAGCCCATTCCGGGGTGATGCGGGTGCCGTTGGTCGAGATGGTGACCTTCAAACCGCGGGAGGAAGCCCTCTTCAGCAGCTCCTGCAAGTGCGGGTGCAGCAGGGGTTCTCCGCCAGAGAGAAGCAGGGCGCTTGCGCCGTAGTCCGCAAGGTCATCAATTACAGCGCAGCATTGTTCAAGAGTGAGTTCCCCCGGGTAGATTTCTGCATGAGAATCGGCATAACAGTGCACGCAGCGCAGGTTGCAGGTTCGGGTGATGTTCCACACCACAATGGGTTTGCGTTTGCGGGCAGAGGATGGTGCGCAGGTCCCGGCGGCGGAAACACCGTAGCGGAGGTGGTCAGCGGGTTGCTGGGTGCCTGTCCAGAGGCGTGTGATGTTGATCATAGGTGCTCAGGAAGATGGGGTGCGCATAGCGATTGGGGTGTAGCAGCAGAGAGGCTCCGCAGCGAACATATCGCCGGTCATCTCGTAAGCCCTCGCACGGGAACCGCCGCAGACGTGACGGAACTCACAGCGACCGCACTTACCGCCGAGTGCATCATCGTCACGCAGCTTTTGCATTATTGGATGCTCGCGATAGGTTTTGATGAGATCCTCGTGCCGCACATTGCCGAGGCTGATCTGCAGGAAGCCACTGGGTTGCATTTCTCCGGTGTGGGAGATGAAGAAAACGCCCTTTCCGTCGCGCGTAGGGATGAGGTGGCGCGGCGCAGAAGCCTTGCCTTCTGTCGCTGCTTGCAGCAAAGCGCGTCGGAAGTGGTGTCCCTCCGTGGTTTTGATGACGAAGGGGAGGTTTCCTTTGCGGAGTTCAAGCACGCGCTGCCAGACAGTTTCTAGCTGTTCGGCGGTAGGGAGCTCCTCCATCGTAGCGCGTCCCGTGGGTACGAGGACGAAGAGGCTCCAGACATCCGGGAGGATGCGCTGTATGAGTGTCTCAAAGAGGGGTAGCTCTCGGATGGTGCTCCTGGAAAGGGTGGTGTTCACCTGCAGCATGAGACCTGCCTCCTTGGCGCGCCGAGCGGCTTCCAGGGTGCGGTCAAAGGTGTGAGGCACGCCGCGAAAGCGGTCATGCGTTTCCGCCGTGGCGCCGTCCAGACTCAGGCTCAGACTGCTGACGCCCGCAGTGCGCAGTTCTTCCCAATTCGTCCGCAGCAGCAGGGGAGTCGCCGCCGGACTCAGCGCCACACGCAAGCCGGAACCGGCCGTGCGTCGAACGATATCCAACAAATCTTCGCGCATCACGGGGTCACCACCGGTGAGAACGAGCATTTGCGGATGCAACTGCGTGATTTGGTCGGCCAGCTTCATGGCTTCCGCATGCGTCAATTCATCCGGAGCAGGTTTTTTCTGCGCTTCTGCGCGGCAATGGCGGCATGCCAGTGCGCAGGCACGAGTCACCTCCCAAAAGAGGATGAAGGGGCGTTCGTTGTAATCAGTAGGCTTCAAGGAGCTGTCATTGTACACTACACTGCGCAAAAAGCAAGCAGTGCGAAAATAAATCAAGGTAAACGTCCTCCCTCCCTCCAAAAAAAATGTTTGCCTTGGTTACCTACCGTGGTTGAGGGCAAAGAGGTCACGCTCCCAGCGGTGAGAGGAGGCGATGGCGCGCGATGTGTAGGCGAGAGCGGATTCGACGGCTTCAGTAAGGGCTGCTCCCTTGGCAAGAAAAGCGGTGATGGCGGAGGAGAGGGTGCAACCAGTGCCATGGGTGGAGATGCCGGTGGTGCGGGCGTGGGAGAAGGGAGTCACGGAACCGTCCGGGAGAACGAGTAAATCGGTGCAGGTTTCGTCGGCGAGATGGCCTCCTTTGGCGAGGATGGCGCAGCCGTAAGCACGAGAGAGTTCAACGGCAGCGGAAGCCAGCTCATCGACGGTGTCCGGAGTTTCGTCGCGTCGGCAGAGGGCGGCAAGTTCGTCGAGGTTAGGAGTGATGAGAGTGGCGCGAGGGAAGAGGCTTGACTCGTACGCTTGCAGGGTAGAGGCAAGCATGAGGGGTTCTCCTGCCGTGGCGATCATAACGGGATCCACCACGAGGGGGAGACCTTGCGGGAGCTCGTCGACAGCTGCCTGGAGAATTTCGGTGCTGTAGAGCATACCGGTTTTGACGGCTGCTACGGGGAAAGTGCGCAGGCACTCCCGAATTTGACTCGCGACAATTTTCGGAGGGAGGGGGACTATGTCCGCTACATGCCCCGGTACTTCACTCACCACACAAGTGACAGCAGTAAGAGGATAGCAACCAAGGGCAAAGCCGGTCTTGAGATCGGCCTGAAGACCTGCCCCAGCCGAGGAATCGGAGCCGGCGATAGAGAGGAAAACGGGGGTCATTTCCACGACTGTTCCAGAGTGATGGCGGCGCGCAGGAGACGAGCTTCCTCAAAGTGCGGAGCAAGCAGCTGTACGCCTACGGGGAGACCACTTTGTGGCGTGGGAACAGAGATGGCGGGCAATCCGGCAAGATTTGCCGGCACCGTGTAAATATCTGCGAGATAGGTTTGCAACGGGGTCATATCTTCTTCATGCAGCCTGGGCGCGGGGGTGGGTGCCACGGGTCCCAGAATAAGCTGCACTCCAAGCTCGGTGAATGCTTTAGCAAAATCCTGCGCAACGAGAGCGCGGGCTTTTTGTGCACGGGCGTAGTAAGCATCGCAGTAGCCCCCGGAGAGTACGTAGGTGCCAAGGATGATGCGGCGCTTTACTTCCTCCCCGAAGCCTTCGGCTCGAGAAAGGCTGAAAAGAGTATCTGGGTCTAGGGCTGCATCACTGCGGTGACCGTAGCGGATTCCGTCGTAGCGTGCGAGGTTGGAAGAGGTCTCAGCGCAAGCGATAATATAGTAGGAAGCCACGGCAGCCTCTGCGTGAGGAAGCGAGATTTCGCAGATTTCTGCCCCGGCGTTTTGCAGAGCTTGCACAGCATCCTGAAGGGCAGAACTTACTGATTCAGTATTGCCTCCACCGGTGTACTCGCGCGGAAGTCCAATGCGCATGCCCTTGATGCCGTCGTGCAGCCCGCTCATGAAATCCGGGACGGGTTCGCGCGAGCTGGTAGAATCTTTCTCATCATGCCCACAAAGGGTACCCAGCAGCAGTGCGGCATCTTCCACGCAGTGTGTGAGCGTGCCGATCTGGTCGAGAGAGGAAGCAAAGGCAACCAAGCCGTAACGAGAGATACGTCCGTAGGTTGGTTTGAAACCAACGACGCCGCAGTGGGAGGCGGGTTGGCGCACCGATCCGCCTGTATCAGAGCCAAGGGCGGCAGGAATTAGTCCGGCAGCAACAGCAGCAGCCGAGCCGCTGGAGGAACCACCGGGGACGCGCTGTGGATCGGCAGGGTTTTGAGTGGAGCCATAAGCGGAGTTTTCGCCGGAAGATCCCATAGCAAACTCATCCATGTTGGCGCGACCGAAAGGAATGGCTCCTGCCGCAAGGAGTTTCTCGACAGCTGTGGCGTTGTATGGTGAGCGGAAGTTTTCCAGCATTCGCGAAGCGCAGCTCGTGGTAATCCCTTGACGGCATATGTTATCCTTGATGGCAATCGGGAGACCACCCAGGGGGAGGCTGACATCCGCTTTCGCGGCAGCGGCAAGAGCGGCTTCCTTGTCGTATGAGAGCAGTGCATTGAGTCGAGGATTAAGCTCATCCATGCGCGCAGCGTAATACTCCACAACTTCAGATGGAGAGATTTTTCCACTACGAAGAGCATTTTGCAGGACGTTCAGGCTTGTCTCAGGCGACATCATGATCTTCTGAACAGAAAGTTGGGTGAGAAAATCAATGTGCAGATTCTACTACTTTCGGCACGCGGAATTGGTCATCCTCCTGTTGCGGGGCGTTGCACAAGGTTGCGTTGAGAGGCAAGCTTTTTCCGGGTACATCGGGGCGAAGAGCATCAAATATCGGGATCGGATGGTACATAGGTTCAACATGCTGAGTATCCCATTTCCCCAACTGCTGCACGTAGTTTAAAATCTGTTCAAGATCGCGGGTCAGTCGCGACTGCTCCTCGTTCGTGAGTTCAATTTTTGCCAACTGCGCTATGTACGCCACATCAATAGCGGGGGAGGTATTCTGCATTGCGTCAATTGTTGTCAGGGTTCAATAGCCGCTCTGATTCATCAGATAGATGCTCAGCATGTACAGTCCGAAAATGGATAACCCCAGAACGATGAGGAGCAGAATATTCTCCATCAGAAGAGTCCTTGTTGAAAGAGGACGCGCCTCGGAAAGTACCACGTGCTTCGTGCGGCGTTTCTCCACGACATCTTCCTGAGGAGAGAGCGTGTTGGAGGCATGCTCGCACCCGCTGTAATACGCTTGCATCATACGGCGACGTGTAGTGCGCTCTCGTTCCCAGCTTTGTCGCACCTGGGCAGCTTGTAGTTCGAATTCTTTCTGTCGTGTCATTCGGGTCATGCTCGCTATCGCTTATTGGAAGGGGAACTGAAGCCTTTTCATGAGGGAACACTCGTCACCCAGAGGAAAATCAACCAGGTGATGAGTAACAGGAGGAACAGAGGAAGATGAAAAGCAAGACCCTTGAGTAGCATGTCTCTCAGATCTTGCAGCATCCGTCCGGGAGTCTTCTCTTCCCCGGGTTTATTGAGAAACACATCCGTGTGCCGAAAACGGCGCCCCATGTTGTAGGCTTCATCAAAGTCATTTTCCGCACGATCCAACTTAGCAAGAGCTTCGCGTAGTCGACTCTGAAATCCCTCCGTGCTCCAATTCTGTGGCTGGAGAGCAGAGAGGATCTGCAAGTGACGTTTGAAGCACTCGTTCACACTTTCCACCTCCCGCTGTTCGCGGTCCATGGATTCCAGTTCCTGCTCCAAACGCCGAACTGCATTGTGCAGTCTCATCCCCACTTCGTCCAGATTCGCATTAAAGAGCGCTTTCTGATTGTTGCTCAGCTCCAGTTCCTTTCGCTGAGTTTCCAATAGAACGCGTTGCTGTTCGTAGAATTCCGCTTGCTGTCGCGCCTGCTCTACGCGCATCCTCACGCGCTCAGGGGAATGCGCCTCTCCGTCGGCTGTCTGCGGGTTAAGCTCCATCTGCCGATAATGACTATCAGCTCTCTTTTCTCCGACCGGCATACCTGTTTGCTTGAATCTTTAGGCAAACTTAATTATTTTACACGCACTTGTCAAGAGAAAATTTAAGTTATCTTTACTAATTTTTGCAAGGTGAACTTCGTCCATCCTGCGGGAGGGAAGAAGAAGATCAAGGCAGACGACTTTTCGGAACAATATCTCCTGATGCCGTAATGCGGGGATGGGTCAAGCTAAGGGTGGCAGAATTAACTATTGGGATTGAGCATCGCGAGGTCAGGGTCGAGGAAACGACCGTCCTTGCGAATGAGTTCATTGTCGAAATAGATTTCTCCGCCTCCGTAGTCGAGGCGTTGGATACAGACGAGATCCCAGTGGACTTGGGATCGGTTGCCGTTGTCGCAGTTTTCGTAGGCGTTGCCGGGGGTGAAGTGGAAGGAGCCGGCAATCTTTTCGTCGAAGAGAATATCGCGCATGGGGAAGAGTACCTCGGGATTTACGCCGAGGGCAAACTCGCCGATGTAGCGGGCTCCTTCATCGGAGTCGAGGATTTTGTTGAGAGCATCCTCATTACCGTTGCAGTGAGCCTCCACAATTTTGCCGTGTTCGAAGCGCAGTTTCACGCCGTCAAAGGGGATGCCCTGGTAAAGACTGGGAGCCGTGTAAGAGACGGTGCCGAAAACCGAATCGCGCACGGGGGCTGTGAAGACCTCGCCGTCCGGAATATTCATTTCGCCGGCACAGGGAATGGCGGGCAGACCTTTGATGGAAAAAGAGAGGTCTGTTCCCGGACCCAGGATGTGCACGCGATCGGTGCGCATCATGCGCTTTGCAAGCTTGTCCATGCCGATTTTCAATTCGTCGTAATCTGCAAGGCAGCAGCGGAAATAAAAATCTTCGAAGGCTTGCGTACTCATACCGGCAGCTTGAGCCATAGAGGGCGAGGGCCAGCGTAGCACGCACCATTTGGTGTGGCAGACGCGATGGGAGTGCACAGGACGCATAAAGTGCTGGGTGAGGCGCATGGCATCAGCGGATACGGCAGAATTTTCAAAACTGTTGTCGCTGCCGCGCACGGCGATGTAGGCTTGCATTTTCTGCATCTGCGCTAGCTCAAGCTCAGCGATGAGACTGTATTGGGGTTCTGTAGCGCCGGAGAACATCTCGGCAGTGATGCGACTTCGACGCAGGCTAATGTGCGGCACGCCGCCGGCGGCGCGTACGGCACGAATGAGTTCAATGCCGACTTCTTCCGGGGTGTCGGTGAGTTCAAGAAGGATATTTTCTCCAGGTTGCAAGCGGCAGGAGTGGTGGATGAGCGCGTGGGCAAGTTGGGTTATACGAGGATCAGTCATAGTTCTTCTTCTGTTGAAAGGCAGGGTTTCAGGCGCGGGATTTGCGCAAACGTACAGGGGTTGTCAGATGGGCGATGGCATCTTGTAAATCTTGTTCGCTTACGGCAGTGGAAAGTACCGGATCGCCCAGTTTCCTGAGCAATACATAGCGGATTCGTCCCCCAAAAAACTTTTTATCAAGGGAGGCATGACGCAGCACATCTTCTGCATGAATATTCTCTGGGAGCTGAAGCGGCAGCTGCAGGGCTGCCAAAGTGTTGAGAATCTCTGTTTCCTCTCGTGTACTGAGCCCTTCCAGGCGGCGCGAAAGGAAGAGAGCCGCACGGATGCCGAGACTTACCACTTCCCCGTGCAGCAGGACGCCGTACGGTACACTGGCTTCAATACCGTGACCCAGAGTGTGACCAAAATTGAGGAAAGAGCGCGTGCCAGTTGTTTCTCGCTCATCCGCCTCCACAATGCGGGCTTTGATTTCCAAATTTTCCGCGATCAGGTTCGGAAGCTTCTCAATACTGGAGAGAGAGAGCCCCAATTGAAGTTCATTCGCCAAGTGTCGCAGCTCTACCAGCATCTTGGGACGCCGGATGGCGGCGTGCTTTACCATCTCAGCCATTCCTTCACGTAGCACGCGCTCCGGTAGGCTCAACAGAGTGATAGGATCTGCCGCCACAAAAACAGGCTGATGAAAAGATCCGACGAGATTTTTCCCACTTGTTGTGTTTACGGCGGTCTTTCCTCCCACGGAGCTGTCTACTTGAGCCATCACACTGGTAGGCACCTGAACAAAGGGTATACCTCGGTAGTACACTGAGGCCACAAAGCCCGCCAAATCGCCGACCACGCCCCCCCCTAATGCCACAACGAAACTCGTGCGGTCATGTCCTGCCTGAATCATTTCCTCCACCAGTTTGCCGACCTGTTGCAGGTTTTTGCTTGCCTCGCCCGCCGGTACCACGTGCACGCTTACGCTGTAATGAGCGTCCTCCAGACTGCGCTTGACGTGTTCTCCGTAAAGCGGGTAAACATTCGAATCCGTGATAAGGGCAGCTTTCCCTTCCAAGCGAGCCCTCGCAGACAAATATCCCACAGCATCAAGCGCGCCATTTTTGACGTGCACATCATACGAATGCTTGCCCAGAGAGAGACTAACGGTTGGCATGCGCCCATTGTACGCGTCCCACAGCGTTCGGGCAAGTTTTTTAAGACGCAAAACATCTTTCGGTTGATGTGAATTTTCTTAGATTGGGGATGATATATTGCTTGCCCCATCGAGGAAAAAAGGGATAATGAGCGTGACATGCTGAACAGCGAAATAGTGACCGAGGCGGAGATGTCTGCTGTGCAGATACCGGGAGGAAATGCTGTAGTGTTGCCTGCGGCGTCGCGAATCTACATTACGCAGATGCTTGGCAACTCCATCACCGCGGCTACAGATGTCGGTTTGGTGCGTATTAGCCGCAATCAGGCAATTGCCGGCGGGGTGCTGCCGCCGGATGCAGAGGAGTCGACACAGGTAGAAGGGGACAGGGATTCACCCCTCGAACAGCGTGTTTGGCAGGTCCTCTCTGATATTTATGATCCGGAAATCCCAGTGGATATTGTCAACCTCGGTCTTGTGTACAGTGTGGAGGTGGTGCCCCAGCAGGACGGTACGAGCTGCGTGCACGTGCGCATGACACTCACAGCACCCGGCTGTGGCATGGGACCGCATCTTATGGCGGAGGCAGAGGCGAATATTGCTGCGTTGCCCGGGGTAGGGGAGGTGCAGGTGGAGTTCGTATGGGATCCGCCGTGGAATCAGAACATGATGAGTGAGGAAGCGCGCATGCAACTCGGCATGCTTTGACGGGTGCGATAAAAATCGCGCGAGCGTTCGAACACTCGCGCGGCAAAGAGCAGAAGGAAGAGAAGCCCGTGTCTCAGGACGATCTTTTTATTCGCGGGGAGATTCTTCAGCCGCCGAAGCTCCTTCTGCGGGAGACTCTGGCTCGCCCATGGTTTCCAAGTGAATCTTCACTGTGGCCGTGACCTGCGGGTGCAGCTTGGCGATCACTTCATAGTCGCCGGCCTTGCGCAGAGGTTTCTCCAAGTCTAAGCAATGGCGGTCGATCTCAACGCCCCGGGCAGCCAGAGCATCGGCAATCTGCTGGTTGGTGATAGCACCGAATACCTTGCCTTTCTCCCCAGCTTCCAGAGTGAGCTTAAGCTCAATGCCTGCAATTTTCCCGGCGATTTCCCAGAAGTTAGCCAGCTCTGCAGCTTCGCGTTCGGCGCGCTTTTTCTGCAGCATGTTGATGAACCTCCGGTTCGCAGGTGTTGCCTCAAACGCCAGTCCCTGAGGAATCAGGTAATTGCGTCCGTATCCGGCTTTCACCGTTACAAGGTCGGCTTCACAGCCCAGACCTTCTATCTTCGTCGCGAGTATTACATTCATGTGTGCCATAACTCAATCTCCTTTGGGTTTTGGTGCGCACCTCAATACACGATTCCATCTTCTTTGTCAAGCATAATAATTATTCGTACACAACGACGATGTTGGCCACCGGGGGCAGAGTGGCAGCCAGCTGTGCGCTGAGCTGAGTCAGTTGTTCATGACTCTGCGAGATAGAGAGCCTCGGAGAGAGAGGAATGCAGACAAAGCAGATGCGGCACCTTTCCTGCGTGTAGAGTGCAACGCGAGAGGGAGCCGGAGCTTTCAATCTTTCCGCAGCGTGGCGCACCTGCGATTCCCAATCTTTTGGAATGGGTAGGACGAATTCCGGCAGGGTGCGCATATCCGGCTCAATGTGCACGTAAACCTCCTTGGCGGCGAGATAGCGTCGGACCTCTGCCCGGAAGGTTTGAATCGGTATGTCCCAGGTTTCAAGTTTGGCATTTGCCGGGAGCTCAAGATCCGTGAAGACTACTGTCCCCTGGTCCGTGTGAATGAGGCGCAGACTATGCACACCCATGCGATGCGCAAGGGCAATCTGGCGCACGATGAGCTGGGGGGAATCCGGCACCATCGTTTCAGGTTGCATATGCACGAGAGTTTCCGCGCCGGGGATGTGCGATGCCACGAGTGCCTCGATGGCATCCGCTACCTCGTGGGCCGTATCAATATGCAATTCACGGGGCATGCCCACGGTCATTTCAATGTAGGTGCGATCCCCGACCGTACGGAAGCGGAGGTGGCGCAAGGGGTAGGCAGACATCCTTTCAGACATGAGCTGTTCAATATGCTCCTGAAGCGCAGGATCTGTCTTGTCCATCAAGTTATTCACAGCTTTGGAGCCAAGGACTGCGCAAATTCGCAGGATGATAAGGGCTACGACGAGGGAGGAAAAAACATCAGCCCTCTGCAATATCCAGTATAACGGAGTGCCGGTGGATACACTGTCCGCCAACGCCGCGGCAGAGATGCCCACGAGCACTGCTGCACTGCTCAGGATGTCGCTTGAGAAGTGTGCAGCATCCGCTTCCAGCGCCGGGCTTTTTGTTTCGCGAGCAATACACCGCAGCATGGCCGATCGATTAATGTCCACCACCAGAGAAATAATGATGATGATGAAGGCCCACGGACTGAGTTCGATATGAAGCATGGACAGGTCGTGGCTCGCAAGGCGAATCCACGCTTCTCGAATTACCCACGCGGCCGTGGCAAGTAGCAGCAGGACCTCTGCCAGAGCCATCAGACTCTCAATTTTCCCGTGCCCGTACGGGTGATCACGATCTGCCGGCTTTGCAGCGAGTCGCACGGCGAAGAGGGTGCCCGCTGCTGCCAGAAGATCCAGCAGGCTGTGCAAGGCTTCCGACATGATACCCAGTGAGCCGGTCGAGAGCCCCACGACGAGCTTGAGCGCCGTGAGCACGCCACTCCAGATCACGGACGAAAGAGCAGCCAGATTCTTTTTTGTTGCAGATGGCATAGCGAGAATCCGGGGAATAGGAAGCATAAAGGGACGAACCGCGTCACACACCCAGGGTGGACATGATGCGGTCAACGGACGCCCTGAGCGACGAGTCCTCGTCAAGCCTCTTCTCGACCGTGCGCAGAGCGTGGATCACAGTACCGTGGTCTCGTCCTCCGAAGGCGGCGCCGATATCCTGCAGTGAACTGCCCGTATGATGTCGTGCCAGGAACATGGCGATCTGGCGAGGATGCGCAATGCCGACAGTGCGGCGGCGTCCATTGAGGTCCGCAACGCGAACATTGAACTCATCGGCGACACAGCGCTGAATATCACGGATAGTGAGGCGAACAGCGGGCTCCTCTCGCAGGAAATCGCGGACGATTGAGCGCGCTTCCGTTATGTTGGGTCGATGATGGGACAGAGAGGCAAAGGTGGCAAGGCGGGTGAGGGCTCCTTCAAGGCGTCTCACAGACCGGTTTATATGCTTTGCCAAGAATTCCAGGACTTCGTCGCTCACTAGTTCACTGCGCCCCATGCCGCGCTTGGAGCGCAGGATGGCCAGACGAGTTTCGTAGTTCGGAGCCTGCAGGGCAACGGAGAGACCCTGCTCAAAACGCGAGGTGAGGCGAGCATCAATGTTCGTGACCTCCGGTGCCGGACAATCGGCAGTGAGTACAATCTGCTTGCCGCTGGAGAAAAGAGCATTGAAGGTGTGAAAGAATTCCTCCTGCGTGCGCACTTTGTTGGCGAGGAACTGAATGTCGTCGATGAGCAGTACATCCGCTTTGCGGTACTTGCTGCGGAAATTGCTCAATTCTTTTCCCTGGCTCGCAATGGAGTTGATGTAATTGTTGGTGAAATCCTCGCTGGTAGTGTACAGAACTCGCACCTCTTCGTCCTGCGCTCGCAGCGCATTGCCGATAGCTTGCAGGAGATGCGTCTTGCCCAATCCGGAAGCGCCGTAAATAAACAGCGGGTTGTAGAGGTGCCCCATGTTGTTCACAATCGCCCGGGCGGCGGCATACGCGAATTCATTGCTGTCACCCACCACAAAAGTGTCGAACCGATATTCCTCATTCAATCCGCTGGTGAATGACATCTTAGCGGTACGTTTCCGAGTAGCGGCTCCCCGGGTTGCTTTTGTGGACCCTTCTGTTTGTATGGTGCTCTCCAGTCCCGGCAGGATCGGTTCATCAGGCAGCTCTCCGGATCCCATTGTTTCACCCACTTCTGTTTCCTCCACCCGCAGCTCAATGCTCCGGGAAGCTCCCAGCACACGCGTTGCCGCATCCACAATGTAATCCACGTAGTTCATCTCTATCCACACAATCGGCAGATCTTTCGGGTACTCGAATATGAGCTTGGTGCCGGTGTCCTCCACGAGGCTCAACTTGCTGATGCAGTTGTCCAACCCATAACTTCCGACGTCCCCTCGTTGGCGCATACATGCGACCATGCGCGCCCATAACTCGTTCCCCTTTCCTTTCTCGCTCATCTCTCCACTGTCATGCGTTAAATCTTTCTTCGATATATCAGAGGTTGTCGTCATCACCAGTGAATCCTCCGACATGCTCATACCGGGGTCGAGTGTGCCATGCCCCACCTTTTTCTGCAAAACTAATCTTTTCTCTCGTCCCGCTCTTTTTTATTCACACACGTGTTCCATGCATGTTCCACACTTCTTAAAATTTTTTCTCACCCGTGAAACTCCGTTAACTTTACTTGACTATTTTGGCTGGGTGATTTGCAAGATGCACATTATCAATAAACAATGTGTATAGTGTTGATTCTGAATTATTTTGAAAGGTCTTTACCCTCGAGAAGAGAAAAGGCTGGTGCGGGGTGGAGTAAGAAGGTAGAATAGCCGAGGTGGGCATGAACCTGCTTGCCGCAGAACTGATGCAACAGATTAAACAGCGACCGCGAAGAAACAGGAAGAGCGCCGGAATAAGGGCGATGGTGCGAGAGACACAGCTTGGGGTTGAGCATTTGGTTTATCCGATGTTTGTGCAGGAGGGAGAGACGGATGAACCGATTGAGACGCTTCCAGGGTGTATGCGGTGGAGTGTGGCCGGGATAGCGGAAGAATGCCGTCGTTTGTACGGCGATTTGGGGATCGGCTGTGTGGACCTTTTTGGAGTAGTTCCGGGAGAAAAGAAGAGTGCTGACGGAGCGGAGGCCTGGAACGAGCAGGGAGTGGTGCCGCGAGCCATACGCGCCATCAAGCAGGCCGTGCCACGGATGGTGGTGATGACTGATGTGGCGCTGGATCCTTACAGCTCGTTCGGGCAGGATGGCATTGTGCGTGAGCTGGAGGACGGGGAGATTGAGGTGCTGAATGATGAAACGGTGGAAGCCCTCGTGAAGCAGGGGCTGTGCCATGCTCGCGCCGGAGCAGATATTTTATCGCCGAGCGATATGATGGATGGCCGCATTGGCGCGTTGCGTGAGGCGTTGGATGAGGAGGGACTGACGGATGTTTCGCTGCTCAGCTACACGGCGAAGTACGCTTCGGCGTTCTACGGGCCTTTCCGCGGGGCGCTGGGAAGTGCGCCGAAGAAGGGGGATAAAAAGGGCTACCAGATGGATCCCGGAAATGCGCGTGAGGCCTTGCGTGAGGCAGAGTTGGATGCGGCAGAGGGGGCAGATATGCTCATGGTGAAGCCGGGAGGATACTATCTGGATGTCGTGGCAAAGATGCGGGAACACACGCATCTTCCTCTGGCTGTTTATCAGGTGAGTGGGGAGTATGCCATGATCAAAGCGGCGGCGGCAGCCGGATGGTTGGATGAGCGCGCGGTGACGATGGAGTCTCTGCTCAGTATTCGCCGCGCCGGCGCTGATATGATTCTGACCTACGCGGCTCCACAGGCTGCGCGCTGGCTGAGAGAAGAGAAAGGGGTCTGATATCTGTATGGGTAAATGATGAAGTTTTCTCGCATCGTTCGACGAGTAGACTTTCTGCTGGTAGCACTTGCTCTGCTGCTGAGTGGGGTAATATACCTGCGCTTCGCTCCGCCGGTTGAGGAGGCTCAGGTGATTCCGGTGTTGGTTCAGGACGCGCAGACCACTCGCTCCGACTCGGGTGGGAAACAGGAATTGGATCCTCCGTATAAGTCTGCGCCCATTGGTTCACCCGTGCGTTTTCTTATGCTCAATGCGCGAAATTATTTTGTGGCGAAGGACGTGCCGCGCACCCGCAATAAACGGCGCCTCAAATCCGTGGAGGAGCGTGAGGCGGTGGCGGACACGATTGCCTCCGTGCACCCGGAAGTCGTGGGATTGGTGGAGATGGGTGGGCAGGCAGCATTGGAGGACTTGGCGCAGCGGCTGGAAGCTCGTGGTTTAAATTATCCGCACCGCCGCGTACTAGAAAGATGGGGCGAGGACCGTGCTCTGGCAATTCTTTCGTGTCACCCCATCGCAAGGGATGATTCAGTGGCGAATTGTTTACTGGGGGAACGCACAAGCCAGTGCATGCGGCGCGGCATCCTCGATGTCACCGTGAAGGTGGGGAAGGACGGGAGAATGTTTCGTATCATGGGGGTGCACCTCAAGTCCCGAGTAGCCGATGATCAGCAAGCAGCAGAACACCAGCGCAATCGTGAGGCAAGAGCCGTGGCGAACCATTTGCAGATGGCCATGCGGAAAGACACAGAGATGCCCATTCTCGTGTATGGGGACTGGAATGCCGGTCCCCGGGAGGCGCCCCTCTTGGTTATCTCCCAGGGCACGCGATCTACCGGCCCCATGCGCCGTATCGTCCCCAAGGACTCCCGAGGTGAAAGCTGGACTGTCACCTACCGTGCCAACGACGAATACAATGCCTTCGACCAAATCTATGTCAATCGCGTTCTTTCCTCTCGAATAGGAAGGAAAATCGCCACGGGTATTGTGGACAACGAAGCGTCACGAAAAGCCAGTGATCACCGTGCCTTGTGGTTCGACTTGCGGTGACACGGTTCCTCAGGGCATTTCGAACGATATGGAGCCGTCCGGCTGAAAGGAGATTTGTCGTATCATGTGTGCCCACTGGGCGAAGCGCCTGGCCCGTTCTTCGTTGGCAGGAGCTGGTTGCTCTGTCGTGCCCGGCCAGGAAGCCGCTTGTCTCGCCAATTCGGCCGCTTCTGAAAAACGTCGCTGCTGAACGAGACGATACACAGCCCCGGCAGCGGCATCATAATACATCGATCCCCCGGCAGATTCAGCTGTTGTTTTGTCGGTGGGCATTTCCTGCAGCACGGATCGGTAATCCTGAAGGGCCTCATCGTCGCGTCGGAGTCGAGTGTTGAGAATGCCTCGTTGCAGATGGGTGCGCATGTGCCAGAGCAGGGGAGTGCCTGGATTCTCCAGCGTTTGTCGGCACACGTTGATCGCCTGTTCCATGCGTTCTACCGTACCGGAGTACGCGAGAGCATCGGCCAGCACCATGTTGTAGTGTGCCAGTAGATCAGGTTTCATGGCGGTTGTGTCCAGGGAGGCAAGCTGGTTGAGGGCCTCTTCTGTGCGGTTGATGCGTGTGAGGATAGCTGCCCGCAGAACCCCTGCCAAAGGGCGCAATTGGGTCTCGTGCCGCAGGATATTTGCATAGAGCGCCACGGCGTGCTTAAGAGCTGGTAAGGTTCCGCAGAGTTCGCATTCTCTTCCGGCGTACAGGAGGGTCGCAGCTCTGCTTTCTCTCACGGGCTGTTCATCTGTTAATTCCAGGAGGAGATCACGCGCTGCCGCGTGTCGACCGGCATCGGAGAGTCGTCGAGCCGTGTGCAGTGTCAGAGCCTCCTTGCGCGACAAGGTGGAGGCCTCTGCGACCAGAGAGCGCAGGAGGTGATGCGCCAACTCGTTATTTCCCGGGTGCGCCAGATGCACTGCCTCTTCGATCATGGCCGCGTAATAAAGCTCCTGCTCATCGGTCCATTTGGCCCGTTGTTCAGCATCGTACCGTTGCAGCTCCTTCAGAGTTTTTGCAGGGTCCTTTTTCAGGCGGCGGCGGTTTTGTTCCAGCTCGACACTGATCCTTTGTCGGTCGGTCGGCTTCAGCCGCATTACTTCGCGCAGTTCCTCCGTGGCACGATCTCCCTGTTCTCCGTCCGGCAGGAGTTGAGCATGGACAAGAAGGAGGGCGCGCTTCGTTTCGACATCTTCCGATTCGTTCAGCAGATTCTCTGCCATGGCATGATCTCCTGCGTGCATCGCGCATATCAGCGCGTTTACCATGGCTGCCGTTTTGAGCTCTCCCGGTGCGCTGTCCCGGGCACAGCGCAAGAAGAGAGTTGCCGCTTCTCGTGGTGTGTTCTGTGTGTCGTAGGCGCGCAGGAAGGTGGTGCGAGCGCTGGTAGGGCCATTTTTTTCCAAGCCCTCCAGCAATGAGAGGTAGGGTCTGGCAGCTTCAACGTGTCCGTGCGCCTGAAGGTCGCGTACATGTTCCCGGAGGATGATGCGTGTGGCGGGTTCGGAGGGTAATTCTGTGGCAGCGCGGTTTGCCAGATCGGTGGTGTCCCCTCCTTGCGCCTGTAGGCGTTGCAGCAGGGACAGAAATGCCAATCCCGCGCGACGTGGGTGTTCCGTATCCTGTGACCATTCCTGAAGTTTGCTCAGCACGTAGGTACTCTTTTCCAGCGCATGGTGGCGTTTGAGGCGATAAAACGCCGCTTCAAGAAGCCGGGATTCCGGATTGGTAGCGATGAACTGAAGGAGGGTTTCCTCGGCTAATCCCTGGGGGTCTTGTTCTGCTTCCGGAGATGGCTCGGCAGGGGCAGGAGATATTGCATCCTGCAGATAGAATAATTCGGCGATTTCGAGCCGAACCCTCTGGCGCATGTCAGTGCTCAGCGTGGCGTCATTTTCCAGCGTGCGCATCAGAGCATGCGCTTCGGCGAAATTGCCTTTACGGCAGCGTTGCATGCTGTCGAGCATGACAGTGATAGGACGAAGCTGATCATGATGCGCAGCAAGCTCTGCCGGATGATAGTCCTCGGGGAGAGCAGCCGTGTATTGCGCCAGCCTGGTCAGGTCAGTATTCGGGCAATATTGGGCACAAAAGAGGATGCCCAGGAGAGCCTGAGGAAAGCGTTTATGTGATACGTGAACACGTTGAAAGCACTGTGAGGCCTCAGCGAGGCGCCGTTCCTGAAGCAGCTGTCGTCCCTTTTGAAAAGCGGCTTCGTCATCCTCTGTGCCTGCGTTATCAGTTGCCGGACGATTCTCCTCATTCCCCCGCGCCGCTTCCGCGAAGCACACCCAGCAAGTCATGCACAGGACTGCGGCGACGCTTCGGAATTTCAATCTGCTCGTGGAGATATTTCTCATAGGGCAGTAACGGGGTCGGTTGCAGGGGTGGCCGGTTTGTGCCAGAAGAAATGACTGATGTAGCGGAGACCGGAGGCGGTGAGAGCTGCATTCACACTGCTATTTTTTACACGGTTGACGGTGACGTTCTGCTGGGGAGTCGGCAGAGAGATACAGGAGACAACCACTGGTTGTGCCACTTTTCCTGTGGCGGGGTACACCGCTAGCGGCACTCCCTCCGCCGTGAAAGCCACGTCCACTGCTTCGGGAAGGGGAGCTGCGTTGTTTCCTTTGTAGAGGAAGGGATACCGCCGCAGGAAATCCGGCGTGTGGCCGTGAGTCGGCACGCGCACGCGGTAGTGCTCTTTCAATGTGTTCCAATGCTCGTTGAGTGACAGAGGAGTTCCCCCACTGCAGGCGCGCAGCACCGGGGCCGGGTCGATTCCCACGAGGTTCATGCCGTTGAAAATTCCATGCTTGTTGGATGGCGGGGAAAATTGATCGTAGCAGGAGTGGATCATCAAGCATATCTCCAGATGCACATGGGATCTGCGCTTGTCAATTCCGGCGCCGCTGTGTCCCATCCTGCCCAGGGCATTGGCTGTTCCGACTGTCTGGCCGACCACGCAATCCACACGTGCCAGGTGGGCATAGAGGCTGTAGATGGTACCCTCCGGCACCTCATGACTCACAACGACGTAGCGGCCATAGTTGCTTAGTTGGGGGGAGGGGCTGGTGTAGGCTACCTTGCCCGGGGCAATGGGGTACACAAGATCAAGGGGTTCACCCTGTGCATCGCGTTGCATGGGCTTGATATCAACTCCCTCGTGCATCTTGCTGAACATGATCTTCCCGTCACTCGCGCGGAAGGGGTTGCGCACCATACCGTAGCCTCCGGCTTGCCATGGGGTGCTCTTCTCGCCCTCAAAAGTGCGGTCGCAGTACATGTAAAAATCTTCCCCACGTCCCTCCAGCAAGGCGTGATTTTGAGTGGGGAAGCGGTACACGAGATCACGCCGGGCTGCCATCTCTCCGGCGGCCATGCCGGCGCATAGGAGCCAGGGGAGGCACAATCGACATACGTTGAAAATTGTCTGTCTCATCACGAACCGCTTGAGAAGATTTCGCCGATCGTGCGTCCCGTGTGATCCTTGCGCTCATTCTTCGTCGACGGTGCGACTTTCGGAAGGGGACGCGGATTTTTCTTCAGGAAACGTTTTTTCTCCATCTCCGGGTTCTCCGGGCGGATATCACGGGCAATTTGCTTCAGATCGTAGCCATTCAGGCCGTTCCAGATCACGAGTTTTCCGTCGGTGATAGGACCATCGACGCGCAGCGGTTGAAAAGCCAGACTGTTCACCACGGGGAGGATGAGGGAGCCCCGCCGATTCTGTGTCATCTGATAGAGCCGGTTGCGCCATTCTTTTTTCAGGGTGAAAACGGCGCCGTAGCTGCCATCCTGCATACTCATGAAAGAGTGGTAGGATTCAAGGTGCTGATGCGTGACGAGGGGCATGCGTGTGTAGGGATGCCCGTTATACATGAGAATGAATTTAGCGCTGGATCCTTCGGCGCTGTCAGCTTCCGACAGGAAGAAAATGGGGTAAGGCTTCTGCTGGCAACCGCAGGTCACAAGCAGGAGACCAAGCAGGACGAGAGCGTAAGAAAAAAAATTCTTTTCCATGGGAACGCGGTCATTCTAACACAGGCGCACGACCGTTTCCAGCAGAAAAGGAAGACGAATCAGTGTGAGTTGGCTCGTTGCTCCGGTTATATCTATCAAGTTGTTGACTAGCTTTTTCCCGGTGTGTACAATGGGTGGGATGACGCAGATGCAGCGAATACGGAGTATCATGGTGTGCCTGGCGCTTGGGCTTGGCATGCTCGGATGCAGCGTGTCTCCATTGCCGCCACCGAAGCTTCCGCATGTCAGCCGCCGTACCATGCCTGATTCATCGATTGTCGTTCGTTTACGCGAAGCGTGGAGTACGCTGGGGCAGGTTAATGTCTCTGCGGAGCAGCGTCAGGAGCTCATCCGCCGCTACAACGCAGATTTGCTCTGCTTGCTGCGTCGTTTGCGGCACGATATTGTGCAGGAGGGCGGTGACGCTCCGTATCCGTTGTTCATGGAGGGATCGTCGCGGGGAGATCTTTCCGGGGAATTGGTTCAGATGTATGATGACGTCGTACCGGCGGCGGATGTGCGGCTCGACACGCTGAAGGAGCGTTATCTTTCTCCTGGGCTCGGCGTGCCGATTGTCGGAGTGATTCCTCATGCCAAGCTTCGCGAGCGAGTGGCGACTTTTCAGGCGCGCGGCACGGTGCATACCATGACTGCGCTGCTGGAGTTTCGTGGTGCGCAGGCATCGCCCGTCTTTCGTTTTATCCCGCAGCAGGAGACTTCCAAAGTTCGTGTCGGCAGGATGATGTATCAACTGGCGGCGGATTACTCTGCCTCCATCGAGTTGTACTGGGCGCTCAGCGGAGTGGATCGCGATAAATTTCTCGGTTTGCTCCGCCCTCAAAATACGCGTAACCAGCGGGGCCTTGTCTGCATGGAACCTTGCGACCCGAATCGCATCCCCGTTATCCTTGTGCATGGACTTGCTTCCAGCGCTGCTACCTTTGCCAACCTTGTGAACCGTTTGAGGAGTCACCCCGATCTGCGCAAGCGCTACCAATTCTGGTACTTCAACTATCCCACCGGCGTGGCGTGGACGCTCTCTGCCGCGGCTTATCGCAAGGCTCTGAAAGACGCCCGCGCTGAGTTTGACCCGGGGCATCGCAATGCCAACTGGGATCGCCTTGTCGCTGTCGGTCATTCCATGGGCGGGCTCATCACGCACTACAGCCAATGCACGGAGCCGTGGAGACTATTGGAGGCGGTGCCGAAGGATCGCACGCTTTTCGGTGACCTGCTCCGCGGTCGCTACACGGACGCTCCGCCCGCTTTTGCGCGCAAGAACGGCATGCAGGACGTGTTCTACTTCAAACCCGTGAAAGCCGGCATGGTAGTCTATATGGCCACGCCGCACAAAGGAGCGCCCATCGCGCGCAATCGCTTTGTAATCATGCTTACACATCTCATCTATCTGCCGCAGAGCATTATCTCTGAAACGCTGAATGTCGCTACTTTGCAGCGTGGCAACGTGATCACGGATCCCCGGCGTCTCACGCGCTGGTTCACGAGTATCCGCCAGCTTTCGCCGGATAGCTACGCCATCCGCGGCCTTGCTCCTCTTGCCGTGCGCGATGTGCCCGTCCATTCCATCATCGGCGATCGCGGACGCGGCAACACTCCGCGCAGTTCCGACGGCATCGTGCCGTATTGGTCCAGCCACCTGTCACGCGGCACGGAGACGATTGTGCCGGCGGATCATTCGGTGCAGGATGCGCAGGAGACGGCCGATGATCTGGCGCGACTGTTGCGTGATAATGCGCAGTAACAGGATTTGCCGTGCGCATAGACCCATTCAAAGCTCGTAGTAGGTGTAGCCGTTGAGACCGTCGCGGTAGGCTTCCAGAGCTTCGCGGCGCTGGCGGGGCGTGATGCGACCGCCTTCCACCGCTTGTTCCGCCAGGGTTCGGAAACGCCGCACCAGCTCCTTGGCATCGTACTTCACGTAGGATAGCACATCTGCCACGCAATCTCCTTCCTCCTCATCCGTGAAGACCGGACGACCGTTCTCCAAATGCACGCTCACCACGTTCGTGTCGCCCAGCAGATTATGGATGTCGCCGAGGGTCTCCTGATACGCGCCGACAAGGAATACCGCGACGTAGTACTGTTCGTCCCCCTCCACCTCGTGCAGCGGCAGGGAGCGCGCCACATCCTCGCGGTCGATATACTGCGCCACCTTGCCGTCGCAGTCGCAGGTGATATCCACGAGCACGCACTTCTGCGTGGGGCGTTCACAGAGGCGCTGGATGGGCATGACCGGGAAAAGCTGGTCGATGGCCCAGGAGTCAGGCAAACTTTGAAAGAGCGAAAAATTGCCGTAGTAAAAATCCACCATGTTGTCGGAGACCTCCTTGAGATCTTCGGGGATTTCGCTCATTTCAGCGATGCGCCGGGCGATAAGCCCCATGATGCGCCAGTAGATGGCTTCGCCGATGCCGCGCTCGCGCAGGCTCACACTGCCGTAGGAGAACTGCATGCGCAGGGTGTCGCGGTAATAGTTCGCATCGTTGTAACTCTCCTGGATATTTTTGCGGGTGAGCATGCGGTAGGTTTCGTCCAGCGCTACCAGCACTTCGCTTGCGTTGTCCGGCAGCTTCGGCAGCGCCCCATTGTAGCCTTGCGTGCTGGTCACATCCAGAATATTGAAGACGAGAACCGAGTGGTAAGCCGATACGGCGCGTCCGCTTTCTGTCACCAACGTGGGATGCGCCACCCCGCTGCGCGTGCACATTTCCCCCACAATTTCCACCACGTCGCGCGCATACTCCTCCACTGTGTAGTTGCAGGAGGAATGGAAATTTGTCTGTGAACCATCGTAGTCCACTGCCAACCCGCCTCCCATATCCAGCGTGCCCATGGGGGCGCCCTCGCGCACGAGGTCAATGTACATGCGGCAGGCCTCGGAGAGGCCCTCGCGGATGATGGAGATGTTCGGAATCTGTGAACCCTGGTGGTAGTGCAGCACTTTGAGGCAATGCAGCTTGTTCACCTCCTTGAGGTGATCCACCACTTCGATGACCTGGGCCGTGTTCAACCCGAAGACGGACTTATCACCGGCCGACTCGCTCCAGTGCCCGGCGCCTTTGGACGACAGACGCACCCTCACGCCAAGATTCGGTTCAATGCCCAGTTTTTCCGCTCGTTTCAGGATGGCCGGCAGCTCGTTGGGCATCTCCAGAATCAGGTGGATATTCAATCCCATGCGCTGCCCCATGAGGGCCAAATCAATGAATTCGTCATCTTTGTATCCGTTGCACATGAGGAAGGCCTCTTCATCCTGCATGTACGCCATGGCGGCGATGAGCTCAGGTTTGGAACCGGCTTCCAGCCCGTAGTGGTAGCGCGCGCCGTAGGACACGATTTCTTCGACGATATGTCGCTGCTGGTTTACCTTGATAGGGTACACACCGCGGTAATTTCCCCGGTAATCCAGCTTGCGGATGGCGTTGGAAAAACTGCGATTCAACTCGTCCACCCGTGCGCGGAGCAGATCGCGAAAACGCAGCAGGATCGGAGCTGCCGTGCCGCGTTCGGATAGTTCTTTCATCAGACTCACCAGGCTCACGTTTCGGGGTTCGCCGTCGCTGTCAATGAGTCGCACGGTGGTTTCGCCGTTGCGTGAGACGCCAAAAAAGTCGTTGCCCCAGTCCGGCACGCAGTAAAGTTCAGCAGAATCAGCGGGTGACCAATTTCTGACCTTGCGGCGGATGGTCTGTGTCTTGCGGTGGGGCATTGTGTCGGGCGTGAGTGAGTGGATTGAGAGGGTATCCCCTTAGGCGATCGAGGCGGGGCCGGGGCGCTCATTCCGCCCCATGCTCCGCCCCTGTCGGTCATCTTTTGTTTCCCGGGATCAGGGCTTCACCACGGAAGCCAGCACCACGGTGCCGTTGAACGGCGTGGTCATCTTTTCAGGCAGCGTCACCTGGGACAGGCGGAGTGATTGTCCCATATCGATGGCGGAGATATCCGCCACAATCTCCTCCGGGATATCCTTCACCTTGCAGCGCACCGGCAGTTGGTGCACCAATTGCTGCACCTGGCCACCCATTGCCACACCCACCGGCGTTCCCCGCAGGTGCACGGGCACCTTCACCAGCACCATCGAATCCGGCGTGATAGCTTGGAAATCCACATGTGTGGTGCTATCGGTCAGGTGGTTGTGCTGCACATTTTTGATGAGACAGAGAATCTTCTCGCCCTCCAGATCCAGCTCCACGGGGAGGCTGTCCGTTTCATCCAGTCCCAGCAACACGCGCAGATCTGCCGCTTGAATTTGGATGTTGATATTTTCCTTCACGGCGTGTCCGTAGATCACCGCCGGCACGAGGCCCTTAGCGCGCAGGCTGTTGAGTTTTCCTGTGCCGACAAGCTCGCGCTTGCTTACACTCAGTGTTTTCGTTTTCATGGATCAATTCAGAAATGAAAATGTGGTTTGTTTCAGAGTGGTTCCGACGTCGGTGCGCTTGCGTCACCCGCCGAGTGTACGCGCCCACGCCCGCGTGGCATGAGCGGACGCGCAGGATGCCACAGCTGCCCCTCTTTGTCAAGGAAAAACAATTTTTTGCGGTATGATTTTTTAGCGGCCGCAGTCAAGGTCAACCGCATGAGAAAATGCGACTGCCATTTACGATCTGCGGAGATTTTGGCTGACCAGGATCTCAAAAACAGGCTGCCACAAGGGTTGCTATCACCCCTAACATAGCGAGGATCAGTCCCAAAACAGCCAGGATGAATTTTCTTCGTCTATCCTGCTCTATTCTCCTTTTGTGTTCCACTTCTTCGTCTCTTGCGCGAGCAAACTCGTCGGATAGGGATTCATACACATCTATGTATTCTCTCAACGCCCGGATATGAGGCTTACAAGCAGCATAGTTTTCGCCTCTGTTCTGCCAGCGCTTGCTATCCGATTTAATTTGCGCTAACTGTTGAATATAAGCTTTTGCGGATATAAGATTTTTCTTTAGTTCCCCGTATTTGTTTGCGCCATGCGTTCGAGAGACCAGGCTCACGTAGAGAGATATAAATTCGCCAATGCCGTTGCGGATAGCTTGTGCATCCCGCATGAGAAATAAGAGAGTGAAGCGTTGAGCATCGTAGAAAGCTCTTCGTCCGTGCATGGTCGCTTGTGTCAATTCTTCCTGATGCCCCTCCTGGAGATAGACCAGCATGTGAGAACCTGCATAACGTAGCTCATTCAACGCGGAAACAGGAGCCCTTTGGGTGACGGACTCACTGCGGTGTATCTCACTTTCCGCCTCGTTAAATGCCTCTTGAAGATCCTTGACAAGTTTCAGAGGCGGCCTCTTTAGAATTCATAGCTATTTCCGCTCTCCCATGCATTGAACAGCTTCCGCAGCTCTCGATCGAAATCTTCTTCCGTGAAAAATGCTCCGTGTTGTAGCAAAACACTCCCGTGCGATGTCTGAGCAACGGCGCTCTGGTACGCTTCACGACGCAGCCGCGCTATCCGATCCTCAACTGTCTCTGTCGTTTTCATTGCTTCTCCTCGTGATCATCCTATCACACATACTTTTTTTGTCAACGAATGTATTTGCCCATTCACAAATTGGATGACGATTTACGATGTGGGGAGCTCCCGAGTTTGCTGCAAATCAGGAGATGTTTGCTGTGCGTCCGCCTCTTGTGGCGATTGTTCCGGTTTTTTCTGGGGGCGATTAACGATGTTAGCGGCGGCTTGAAACCCTCGGGTGAGGCAGATGCCGATGCCGTCCACCGCTCGGGAGAGGGCATCCTGCAGCGTTTCCTGCTGCTCCGGTGGAAAGGAGCCGAGGACGTGACCGATGAGCGATCCGGAACCGTGCGATCCGATGCCGACGCGCAGGCGGGGGAAGCGGTCCGTGCCGAGGTGGGCAATGATGGATTTCATGCCGTTGTGACCGCCGGCGCTGCCGCCTTCGCGCAGACGCAGCGTGCCGAGGGGCAGGGCGATGTCATCGTACACCACAAGAAGCTCTGCGGGAGCAATTTTGAAGTAACGGGAGAGCGCTCCCACACACTCTCCTGAATCATTCATAAAAGTTTGAGGCTTGGCGAGTAAAACGCCGCTTGCACCGGTCACCAGCGCACGGTGGTGGCGGTCTTTTTTCCAGCATGCGCCCATTTTGTCGGCCAGCAGGTCGAGCGTCATGAACCCCGCGTTGTGTCGCGTGTTCCGGTACTGCTCGCCCGGATTGCCGAGCCCGACGATGAGGCGCAGAGGCATGAGAAGAAAAAGAGAAGTTAGGGAATTACTCGTTCAGCATGATGCTGCGATTCACGGCATTGAGGTAGGCTCGGGCGCTCGCTTCAATGACATCGCTCGCGGCGCCTTTGCCGCTTACCGGGCGCGAGCAGGCATCTCCGTTTTCTCCGAACACCACTTTCACTGACACCTCGCCCAGTGCGTCCTGACCCGCCGTCGTTGAGCGCACAGCGTAATCCACCAACTCTCCGCGGGTGCGGGTGATGCGGTCGATGGCTTTGAAACAGGCATTCACCGGGCCATTGCCGATGGCGCAGTCGGTGTAGGGTCGGCCCTCCTTCTCCAGGGTCACGGTAGCGGTGGGTTTCGTGTTGCTGCCGGCGGTGAATTGAATCATCGCCATCTTCCACTTGCCATGATGCGTGTCCAGGGAGTCATTTACCAGGGCAGAGAGATCGTCATCGTACACGAATTTCTTGCTGTCGCCGATATGCTTGAAGCGATCAAAAACCTGAGCCAATTCCTCCTCGGAAAGCACATGCCCCAGCTTTTCCAGACGCGCCTTCACCGCCGCTCGTCCGGAGTGCTTCGTGAGCGGCAGCTCGGTCTCGCCCCAGCCGACTTCGGCGGGGTCCAGCACCTCGTAGGTTTCCCGCTTGGCGAGGATGCCGTGCTGGTGGATGCCCGAACTGTGCGCAAAGGCGTTTTCGCCGACGATAGCCTTGGAGCGTTGCACGGCCAGTCCGCTCATGCGGGAGACGACGCGGCTGGTTTTTACAAGCTCGCGCGTGTTCACGGTGAGCACGTTGGCATTTTTCTCAAAACCGAAAGAATCCGGTCGCAGGTGCAGAGCCATAATGATCTCTTCCAGCGCGGCATTGCCGGCGCGTTCTCCGATGCCGTTGATGGCTCCTTCCACCTGGCGTGCCCCTGCGCCGACGGCCGCGAGGGAGTTTGCCACGGCGAGGCCGATGTCATTGTGGCAGTGCACGGAGATGACGGCGCGCTCAATATTTGAAACATTCTGCCGCAGATAGCCGATGAGGTTGGCGAATTCAGTCGGCGTGCTGTAGCCTACGGTATCCGGTATGTTCACGGTGGTTGCTCCGGCATCGATGACAGCCTCCACCACCTGCGCGAGGAAATCCCACTCCGTGCGACTGGCGTCTTCGGCGGAGAATTCGACGTCCTTCACCAGACTGCAGGCGAGTCGGACATGGCGTACGGCCAGTTCCAGCACCTCCTCCTTTGTCTTGTGCAGTTTGAACTCGCGGTGCAGGGGGCTTGTAGCGAGGAAGGTGTGGATGCGTCCGCGTTCTCCCGCCGCCGCCACGGCTGCTGCCGCCTGCCGGATATCGTTTTCCACGCAGCGAGCCAGTCCGGCGATGACGCAATTTTTCACCGTGCGTGCGATGGTAGAGACGGATTCGAAGTCACCGTCGGAGATACAGGGGAAGCCAGCCTCGATGATATCGACCCCCAGTTTTTCCAGCTGTCGGGCAACCTCAAGTTTTTGGCGCAGGTTCATCGAAGCGCCGGGGCATTGTTCTCCGTCTCGTAAGGTGGTATCAAAGATGCGTATGTGGTCAGTTTTCATCGTAGCGGCTCCATGCTATTCCCTCCTCTCCTCCGGGTCAAGAAAAAAGTTGTCTCACACGCGCGCGCGCTTTGAGCGGGCGAGCGCGTCGCGCGCGCGGAAAGCTACGCGCCAGCAGCACAATAGCCTTGTCATGTGCGCGCCTGCGTGGTAATATGCTCCTATGAAACGGCTCTTCTGCTGCATGGTGTTGCTTTTCGGTCTGTTGTCGGGCACGTGCCGAGGACAGGATGAGAAGGCCGCCTTTCGCGTCGTTGTTGAGGCGAGCGTGAGCAGCTATTCCCCCGGCAGTTCGTTCTACATCGCCCTGCGTGGGGTCGTGCCGGAAGGATTGCACGCCTACTATCGCAACCCCGGAAGCGTCGGCGAGGCCGTATCGGCCCGGCTCCGGCTCCCGGCGGGCTTTTCTGCGGAGGGTCCCTATTGGGAGATTCCGCACCGGATGAGCTCATCGGGCGGGAGTGCCCGGGCGTATGGGTACGAGGGGGAAGTGGTGGCGGTTTGGCGTGTTCAGGCTCCTCAGAATCCGCCTGCTCCCGATGCCGATTTTGTGGTAGATACCACCGTTCAGCTCTGTACGGATGAAGGTTGTCTCCCCACGCAGGATGTCAGCGCTTCTCTGAAACTGCCGTGTGGGGATGGCTCTGCTTCCGGCTCGTGGAACCGGCTCGAGCAACGTGTGGAGTCGCTCGGCGATACTCCGTTGCAGCGGCTCACTGCCTCCCGCCGGTCCGGCGGCGTCCTGGCTCTTTCCTTCTCCGGGTCCGGAGAGTCAGAGGGCGCCTATTTTTTCAGCGATGACAATAGTGTCGCTCCCGATGCTTCGCAGACTCTCCGGCGGGAGGGCGATGTGTGGACGCTTTTTCTGCCGCGCAACGACGGCAAGAATCTCTTGTACCCCGCTCCGGAGAAGCGTTCGGGGACCCTTTCCGGCAACCTCGTCTTTGCCGATGGTTCGCATGTTCGCGTGGTCGATTTGCCGATTGAGCAGGGGGAGTCCCCCTGGGCGATTCCTGAGGGATTGTGGGGTGTGGCGGTCGGTCTCTTTCTGGGTGGGTTTCTGTTGAACCTGATGCCCTGCGTGTTCCCGGTGCTGGGGTTGAAAGTGATGGGGTTTGTTGAGCTGAGCGGGGGCAGTCGTCGGAAGGTGGTGGCGCATTCTCTGGCGTTCACAGCCGGTATTTTGATCAGTTTCTGGGCGCTCGGGTTAATCCTCGTCGGGGTGAGTCAGGCGCAGGCTCTCCTCTCCTCTCCGTGGCAGGATTGGGCCGGTATCCTCCTCTGGGGGGATGAGGGTGGCGCCGCTCGCAGTTGGGCTTCCTGGATGGAGAATCAGTGGGTGGTGTACGGCATCACTGTGCTGCTGATGGCGCTCGGGCTGTGGATGTACGGGATTTTTGAGCTCGGCGCCCGCGCCACGGGCATCGGCGGAGAGTTGCAGCGTCGCGGCGGCATGCTCGGCAGTTTTCTGCAGGGATTGCTCGTCACGGTGGTGGCCACCCCATGCAGCGGACCTTTCCTCGGCGCCGCCATGGCTCCGGCGCTGGCGATGCCCGGGCTCTGGCTGATTGTGGCGCTCAGTGCGATGGCTGTGGGCCTTGCTCTGCCGTACCTCGTGCTTGGCATCTTCCCCGGTCTTGTGTCCCTCCTGCCGCGTCCGGGGGCGTGGATGGAGTCTCTGCGTCAGGCTTTTGCGTTCTTCATGCTGGCCGCTGCGGCGTGGATGCTGGATGTGTACCTGACCTTCGGTGAGGGTGGGGCGGGCGTGATGATCGGTCTCGTGGTGGTGGCTGCCGGCTGCTGGGTGTTTGGTCGCTGGTGTTCGCTGTGGCGCAGTAAGCTGAGCCGTTGGCTCGGTGGGTTCATCGCCCTCTGTCTCGTGGTTGGCGGCGTGTTCTGCTCGATGCCGCGGATTCAGGAGGAGGATGCTGCAGTCGATTGGGTCGACTGGTCGCCCGCCGCCATGACGGAGGCGTTGGAGGACGGTTCTCCGGTCTTCGTGGATTTCACTGCCAAATGGTGCGCTACCTGCCAGGTGAACAAAGCCGTGGCGTATTCGGATGCGGTCAGGCAGTTGTTGGAGGAGCGCGGTGTCGTGCTCATGCGGGCGGACAAAACGAAGCCCAACGCAAAAATTGATGCTGAGTTGCAGCGTCTCAACCGCAGCGCCGTGCCGACGAATGCCCTCTACCTGCCCGGGAAGGAACCCATCGTGACGCGTGAGCTCCTCACCCCGGATTACCTGCTGGATTTTCTCCGCGAAAATCTCCCCTCTGAGGAGGAGCAGGGCGATTCTTCCCCCGATGACTCCGAAACGGAGGACGCCGCCGCGGACGGCGGGAAATGAGGCGTCTCACAGGATTTTTCCGAGGCATGTGAGGATGTCCTGGGCTTCGTAGCGTTGGTCGAGGGGGATGGGGAGCAGGGTGCGCGCCAGTTTGTTGTCCGGGTCAGCGGTTTGCGCCTTGACGCCGACGATGGTAATTGATGTACTGAAGACGATGTGCTATTTCCTGTTGAAGCCGCGTACCTTCTAATCCCGTAGAGCTGCGCATTCCTGCTTCTACAAGAAGGGATGCCTGCTGCTCGTGTATCGGGAGTCCTGCTTCCATGTTTCTTATGATGAGATGACCCCAGACACATAAAGCATCTGGGGTCAAATAAAACTGTGGTTTTTGCGTTACACCAGATGTAACGTTGCTCGCTTTCACGAGCAACCCACCTTGCTGGGAGATATTATACACGATGCAGTCGCTGGATCAAGTATTATTTCTCATGCCTTGCTGCCACTTTTCTTTTGAAGCGTCTCACAGGATTTTTCCGAGGCGTGTGAGGATGTCCTGTGCTTCGTAGCGTTGGTCGAGGGGGATGGGGAGCAGGGTGCGCGCCAGTTTGTTGGCCGGGTCAGCGGCATCCGTCGCTTCAATCACCTCCGGCCAGTAGAGAGGCAGGGCGAGACCGGCGTCGATGAGTTCGTCGCGCAGGTTCGGGATGCCGCAGAGCAGGGGGTAGCAGAAGGGCGCGCTCTGGGGATCAGGCGGCAGGTTCAGGCGGTTGATGCAGCGGAGTTTTGCGTGCAGATGCCGGTAGTTTTCGCGGCGTTTCCGGGCGATGCGCATCCAGTCGATGCGGGCGATCATGCCGCGAGTTTGAGGGCTCATGCGGAGAGGCGGGGAGAGGGAGAGTTCCTTCTCGATTTCTTCGAAGGCGGGCAGGGAAGCGACTGCACCGTCCGGGTCGCGCCGGCGCAGGGCGGTGAGGCGGTGGCGGCTGTCGTCCTGTTCTCCCGGCAGACGGAGAGGGAAGGGGGCTGTCGCCGCGCCGCCGTCCGGCACACCGGCGAATTTCCGCAGGCTGTAGAAGGTCGGCAGTTCGGGGATCGACTCGGCAAACAACGCCGTGGCTGCATCGACGACACTCGGTCCCGGGTGTCTCTCCGCCGCAGCCCGCAGAGCTTCCGTCGGGATGAACCCGAAGTAGTTCGTGAGCAGCAGGAGATCGTCTTCTCCCGCGCCCTCCGGCAGGTGCGTTTTTTGCGGGAGCAGCAGATCGTCCTCCCCAATTTCGTAGCGCAGCGTCGGGATGCCGAGCCGTCGGAAGGGCTGTAGCACAGTGTCGCAGGTGAAGCGTGGCACGAAGGCTCGTCCCGGTCGGCGGGGCATGCTGAGCAGGATGCACTCCAGCGCGGCGCGTCCGCTGTTGAGCCATGCGCAGTTCACGCCCTCCGACAGGGGGAAGCCGCCGCTCGTTGCCTCCGGTTCCGAACCGAACGCTCCGCCGATCATGTCGCCGCTTTTCATCCTCCGATGAGCAAGGGGCGACCGGCGCGCTTTTCGTAATCCTCCCGCTGGTCCTCTCCGATGGTTCCCACGGCGAAATAACGCGCCCGGGGATGGTGGAAAATCAGGGCGCATACGGAAGCGACAGGCTGCATCATGCAGTTCTCCGTGAGACCGGCGCCGGTGCGGCTCGGGGCGTCCAGCAGTTCAAAAATGGTGCGTTTTTCGGCGTGGTCAGGCTGGGTGGGGTAGCCGCAGGCGGGGCGGATGGAGCGGATGCGTCCCGCATCTATGGGCCAAACGCCGTCTGCCCGGCGGTGAGTGAGTTCGGCGAGAGCCTCCGCCAGGGTGTTGGCCAGCGCACGGCAGAGCAGGGCGTTGTAGGTGTCGTGCTCTTTCTCGAATTCTGCGCTCCATTCTTCCGCTCCGCCGATGCTTGCCTGGAGCGCGCCCACATAGCCGTTGCACGCTCCCTGCGGCACGAAGTCCGCCAGCGCGAGCCGCGGCTTATCGCTCGGCTTCTGGCATCGCAGCGTGTGCAGTACGTAATTCGTGCTGTCGATGCAGATGTCGTCCCCCTCCGCGTGGGCCGCCCAGATGCCGAAGCAGGCGCGGATGTGCAGCTTCTGCTCGCGGATAGCGTTTCGCAGCATGGCACGAGCATCGGCAATGAGGTTTGCAATCTGCTCTTTCTGTTCCGGATTCGCCTTTTCATGCGGCGCGTTGCGCGCGGGGTTCCAGGCGTCCTGCATCCCGAAAACGCGCAGCAGGATGCTCCAATCCGCCGCGTCTTCCAGCTCCTCCCCGGTGAGGGGAAAATCCGGCGCCGGGTGGCAGCAGGAGCAGCCGCAGGGGACGCCCACATTGAACACACCCGTCCTCAGCGGCGCGGGGATGCTCTCGTGTTCCCAGTCGGTCTTCAGGGCCTGTTTGCGCGCCTGCTCCAGCGGCATCGTCGGTTGTTGCTTTTCTTCGTAATTCCGGCGCAGGTTTTCCTGCTCGTTCAGGAGGGATTGAATCTTCCGCTGCCGCTCGCTTCCGGTGAGTTCGGCGGCGATGGGCGCCACGGTGGAGGCGTCCGTCGTGTGCACCACCACGCCGGCCGGGTAGTGCGGCGCAATCTTGAGAGCCGTGTGCAGGGCGCTCGTCGTTGCTCCTCCCACCAGCAGGGGCAGAGTCAGCCCCGCCCGCTGCATCTCCGTCGCCACATGCGCCATTTCTTCCAGCGACGGCGTGATGAGCCCGGAGAGCGCGACCAGATCCGCCTTCTCGCGTTGTGCGGCGGAAACGATGTCCTCGCACGGCACCATCACCCCCAGATCCACCACGCGAAAACCGTTGCAGGCCAGCACCACCCCCACGATGTTCTTCCCGATATCGTGCACGTCGCCCTTCACTGTCGCGAGCACCACAGTGCCGACGGCCGCTGCTCCTTCTCTCCCCTGCTCAATATGCGGCGTGAGCACCGCCACGCTCTTCTTCATCACGCGTGCGCTCTTCACCACTTGCGGCAGGAACATCTTGCCCGCGCCGAAAAGTTCGCCCACGCGCCGCATGCCGTCCATCAGCGGTCCCTCGATCACCTTCAGCGCGCTGCCACAAGCGGCGATAGCCTCTTCCGTGTCAGTTTCGATAAATTCGGTGATGCCCTTCACGAGGGCGTGGGCCAGGCGCTCCTGCACGGGTTCGCTGCGCCAGGCATCGGCGCGGGCAGGCGTGTTTTCCGCCGCCGCTTTCTGCTTCTGCCCGGCGAGTTCCTGCGCGTATGCCGTGAGTCGTTCGGTGGCGTCCGGGCGGCGGTTGAGCAGCACGTCTTCCACCAGCTCCAGCCGTTCCTTCGGAATGTCGTCGTACACATCCAGCATACCGGCGTTCACGATGCAGACGTCCAGCCCCGCTTTCTGCGCGTGGTAGAGGAAGGCGGAGTGCATCGCTTCGCGCACGGGGTTGATGCCGCGGAAGGCAAAGGATACATTCGAGATGCCGCCGGAGATGTGGCAGGATGGGAAGAGACGGTGGATCTCCGCTGCGGCAGTGAAGAAATCTTTAGCGTAGTCGGCGTGCTCGGCGATGCCGGTGCCGACGGTGAGCACGTTCGGGTCGAAGATGATATCCTCCTCCGGGAAACCGACCACGCGCGTGAGCAAATCGTGGGCGCGCTTTGCGATGCGGATGCGGTCGTCGGCGTTCGTGGCCTGTCCGTTTTCATCGAAGCCCATCACCACCACCGCTGCGCCGTAGCGACGAATCAGTCGCGCGTGGTGCAGGAATTCCTCTTCGCCGTTTTTCAGGGAGATGGAATTCACGATGCCCTTGCCCTGCAGGCAGCGCAGACCGGCTTCAATCACCTCCCACTTCGACGAATCGATCATGCAGGGCACGCGTGCGATATCCGGTTCCGCCGCCACGAGATTGAGGAACTTTGTCATAGTCGCCGGGCCGTCGATCATCCCGTCGTCGAAACAGAAATCCAGCACGAGGGCGCCGTTTTCCACCTGCTTGCGCGCAATCTCCAGCGCCTCCTCATATTGCCCTTCCCGGATGAGGCGGGCGAATTTCGGGGACCCCGCCACATTGCAGCGTTCGCCGATGAACAGCGTGTTGCTCGTGCGGTCGTGGTTGTAGCTTTCCAGCCCGGAGAGCCGCATTTGTCCCGCCGCCGGGGCAGGGGCGGGCAGCCGTGGCGGAAAATCCTGCACGGCCTCACGGATGGCGCGGATGTACTCCGGCGTGGTGCCGCAGCAGCCGCCCACGATGTTCAGCAGTCCCTCGCTCGCGTACTCGCGAAGGATGCCCGCCATGTGCTCCTCCGTGTGTTCATAGCCGCCGGGGCTCAGCGGGTCGGGCATCCCGGCGTTGGGGTACATGCTCACCGCGCAATCGGCCAGGGCGGAAATTTCCCGTGCGAAGGGCAGCATGAGGTCTGCCCCCAGAGCGCAGTTGATCCCCACCGCCAGCGGTTTTGCGTGCCGCACAGAGTTCCAGAAAGCCTCTACCGTCTGCCCGGAGAGAGTTCGTCCCGCGCGATCCGTTACCGTGAAGCTGATGATGACCGGCGGCAGCTCGCGCCCCCGTTCCTCGCGCAGTTCATCGATGGCGAAGAGGGCCGCTTTCGCATTCAGCGTGTCAAAGATCGTTTCCAGAAGCAGGATGTCCGCCCCAGCCTCGCTCAGCGCGATCATCTGCTCGCGGTACGCTCGTCGCAGCTGGTCGAAGTTTACCGCGCGGTAGCCGGGGTTGTTCACATCCGGCGAAAGGGAAGCCGTCACCGCCAGGGGACCGATGGATCCCGCCACAAAGCGGGGGCGTCCGTCCCGTTTCTCAGCGGCATCCGCCTCCGCGCGCGCGATCTGCACGCCCGCCGCGTTCAACCGCCGCACGAGCTCCTGCAACGCCCCATCCGCCAGCACGCCCTCGTAGTAGTTCCGGTCGTGCGGTCCCGGTGGCGCCATGTGGAAGAACTCATGCTGCCCGATGCAGGTGGAGGAGAAAGTGCAGGTGGTGACGATGTCCGCCCCGGCGTCCAGATACGCGCGGTGGATGTCGCCGATGACGCCCGGCTGCGTGAGGACGAGCAGATCGTTGTTGTTGAGAACGTCGCGCGGGTACTTCACGCGGTCCGCAAACAGCTCCCCGCGATAATCTGATTCGCTCAGGCGGCGCTTCTGCACCATGGTCCCCATCGCCCCATCGAGGATGAGGATGCGTTCGCCGAGCAACTTTCGAAGCGTTTGTGTGCGGGGCATAGCGGCGTACATTCTCGTGGGCACCGGTTCAGCACGCTTCTTCACGCGCCGGAGCTCTTATCCCTTTCTGCGTCCGGGCGTTGGATTGTGGTGCCAGGTGATGATACCCTTGCCCAGCGCGTAGAAGTACGCACTCATCAGCACGACCAGGAAGACGCCCATGCCGATGAGAGCCGCCGGGTTTTGCAGCACGTTTCCCTTGAAGCTCAGCGCCCACGGGTACAGGAAAATCACCTCCAGATCAAACACCAGAAACAGCACCGCCACCAGGTAGTACTTGATGGAGAAAAATCCCGGCGCGCCCGGTCCTTCCGGTTCATTTCCGCATTCGTACGGCAATTCCTGAGCCTTGCGCAGCTTTGCCCGCCGACCGAAGATGACGCTGAGCACCAAAATCATGCCCGCAAAGCCGAAGCCCGCCAGCAACTGCACCAGGGCTGAAAAATATTCCTGCTCCATATCTGTACCCAGCCTTTATACCAGCTTCGGCAGCTCTTGACAAGCCTTACGAAAAACGAATTTCGGATTCATTCGTCGCCGAAGGAGATGCCGATTTCTTTTGCCGCCTCCACGAGTTGGCTGTTGCCGTCCACGAGATGCAGAGAGCGCACGGCGTCCGCAATGGGCATGGAGACAATTTCGTTGCGGAGCAGGGCGACGGTTTCGCCGAATTTGCCCTCGTCGATGAGGTCGATGGCCTTTGAGCCGCAGCGCACGCCGAGGATGCGGTCGAAGGGGATGGGGGAACCGCCGCGCTGCACGTGGCCGAGCACGCAGTAGCGCGTTTCGATGCCGGTGATCGTCTCGAGCTTGGTGGAGAGGAAAGAGGCGATGCCGCCCAGGCGCACTTCCCCCTTCGTTTCCTCGTCGAGCGTGAGGAGTTTGCCGCCGATTTTCGCGCCTTCGCTCACGACGAGAAGAATCTCGCGCTGGCCGAGGGCTTTCAGCAGCTCCACCTTGCGCACAATCTCCTCGAGCTTGAATTCAATTTCCGGGATCAGAATAACATCCGCACCGCCGGCAATGCCGCCGTAGAGGGCGATCCAGCCGGCGTGGCGTCCCATCACTTCCACAATCATCATGCGCTGGTGCGAAACGGCCGTCGTGCGCAGGCGATCCAGCGCATTGCTTACCACCGACACCGCCGTCCAGAATCCGAAGGTGTAATCCGTGGAGCCCAGGTCATTGTCGATTGTCTTGGGCACGCCGACGATGGGCAACCCGATTTGCTGGAGCTCCAGACCGATGGTCTGGGAGCCGTCGCCCCCCACGACGATGAGGGCGGAGAGACCGAGGCGTTCGACGGTTTCGCGACTGCGATCCAGCACGGATTGGGCGATCTGCATGCGCCCGTCCACCCCGCTTTTCACGGTGAAGTTGCCCTTGTTGACGGTGCCGAGGATGGTGCCGCCCTGGGAGCGGATATTCAGGCAGTTGGCGGGGGTGAGGATGCGCCAGCGTTCGTCTTCGGGCGTGGAGAGGAGCCCTTCAAAGCCGTCGTAGAAGCCGTACACGACCCAGCCGCGGGCGGTGGCGGCGCCCACTGCTCCTTCAATCACTGCATTGAGACCGGGGCAATCGCCTCCGGCGTTGAGAATTCCTATATTCATGGGCAGGTAGAAAGTGTGAGGTTACTTGGGAACGGTGATGAATTTGGACGAGTCGGTGTAGTCGCCGGTTTTTTGCCATTCCTCCCAGGTCTTCCAGCAATCGCGCAGAAGAAGGGAAGCCACCTTGTAGCGGCTCTGCGAGGTGTGAGCTCCGAGTATCACGATGAGCAGCCGCTGCGGGTAGGTCTCCTCTTTCCCGCTGACGGGGCTCATGAGCTTCACGGAAGCGCGGTTGGCGGATGCCAGCAGGCACGCCCCCGCCATCCCCGAACGCGCGGCTCGCACGCCATCGACGGAGGAGTTGGTGAGCAGCTGGTTGGAGTTCACGATGGTGACGCTGCGCGAGTGATTCACCGTTGCCACATAGCTGCGCTGCGAGCAGATGCTGCGGAAGCCCGGCTTCTGCATGGCATACATCCCCAGCCTGGCCATGTCGTGCGCATCGGACTGCGTGATAACGGCGCCGCTGGCGCCTTTGAAGCGGGTGGATTTCATGCCGATGGCGCGTCCCATCTGGTTCATCTGGGAGATGAAGGCTCCCTGCGGGTCAGAGGAGTCGATGGCGCTGCCGCAGGCGTGCGCCAGCGTGGCGGCGCAGGCGCTGTCGTCCCACATGATGGTGGAGTGCAGCGCGTCGCGCAGGGAGATTCTGTCGCCCGGCTGCAGGCGCAGGAGGTTGGTCTGCGGCCATTTGCAGGCCTCCGCCGGCACGGTGAGTTCCCGATCCATGTTCACCCCGCGGGCATTCACCCAGTCGAGAACCACGAGAGCCGTGGCGACGTTGGCGAGCATGCCGATGGGGCGTCGTTCGTTCGGGTTGCCCGTGTGCAGGATGCGCCCGGAGTAAGTCTCCACGGCCAGGTAGCTCGGGGCACGTTCCGTGGGAGGCGTCGGGGTGGGGTCGAGCTCGCTGCAGGAGGTGCAGAGGATGCTCAGCGCCGCCGCGCAGCAACTCGCGGGCAGAAGGGAAGTCAGCTTCATTCGGGTTCAGTCTCGGTTTTCGGGGAATGGGCGTGCAATTCATCCGGCCTGCGATCGCCGAAGATGATGCCGAGATCGCGCGCCGTGTAAATCAGCTGGCTGTTCTCGCGCACCATGCGCGGCTCGGCAATGGCCTCGCGGATGGGGATGTGCCCCACGTTAAGCCCCTGCAGCACCAGGGAGCAGCCGAAGGTGTTCTTCTCGATGAGTTTCACCGCTTCCACGCCGAAGCGGATGCCCAGGATGCGGTCGAACGGCACGGGGGAGCCTCCGCGCTGGGTGTGCCCCAGCACGCAGTAGCGGGATTCCACGCCCGTCATCTCCTCCAGAGCGTGGCAGAGGCGGTTGCCGATGCCGCCGAGGCGTTCGTCGCCGTTATCCTTGTTGCGCACGGTGATGAGCTGGCCGTTGAGACGCGCGCCCTCGGCGACCACCACGATGATCTCGCGTTGTCCGGCGTGCTTGCGCGCCATCACGCAGTCCACCACATTCTGCAGCTCGAAGGGGATCTCCGGGATGAGCACCACGTCGGCGGCGGTGGAGATGCCGCTGTGCAGGGCAATCCAGCCGGAGAGGTCTCCCATCACTTCGATCACCATGATACGCTGGTGGGCATTGGCCGTCGTGCGGATGCGGTCGATGGACTCCGTCACCACGGATACGGCGCTCTGGAAACCGAAGGTGAAATCCGAGGCGGGGCAGAGGTCGTTGTTGATGGTCTTCGGGATGGAGATAACAGGCAGCCCTTCCTCAGAGAGGAGACTTGCCGTGCGCGCCGAGCCATTGCCGCCGACCACCGCGAGGGCCTGCAAACCGAGAGCCGTGATCGTTTTCTTCGCCTTGGCCATGGTGGATGGCTCCACCTGAGCGCGCCCGAGCTTGTTCACCTGCACGGCGAAATTGCCGGTGCTGGTGGTGCCCAGGATGGTGCCTCCCTTCGAACGGATTTTGTGCGTTTTGAGCGGCGTGAGAATCTCGTAGCGTCTGCCGCCCTCGATGGGCAGCAGGCCCTCGAAACCGTCGTGGAAGCCGATAACGCGCCAGCCGCGGCTGTAAGCGGCGGAAACGAAGCCTTCGATGACAGCGTTGATGCCGGGGCAGTCGCCGCCGGAGTTGAGGATGCCGATAATCATGGTGTGAGGATTATTGAGAGCACAGGGGCTGCACCGCCGGGATGGCGCCGAGGTAGTGGGCGCAGAACCACAGCGCGCGCGGGTGGTGGAAGAAGGATTTCCAGATGGAGCCCTTCAGCCCGTTGGCGGGGGAGCCGTCCCTCTCGCAGTAGCCGTACCACTCGCCGTGCACGGGATCCTGCAGGTGGGAGAACGCCCAGTCGTGGATGCGCCGGTGCCACTCGGCATACTTCTCATCGCCCGTGGTGACGTATGCCAGGCAGGTGCCGATGAGAGCCTCGTCGTGCGGCCACCAGAACTTCATGTTGTGCCAGTATTCCTGGACGGGTTTGCGGTACACGTCCGTGTAGTAGAGAAGACCGCCGTACTGCTCATCCCAGCCGCGCTCCAGAGCCCAGTCGATCATCTTGCAGGCCACTTCCACCATGGTCGGGTCGCCGCCCCGGCGGCGGGATTCCTCCATCAGGAACCAGCTGCCTTCGATGGCGTGCCCGGGGTTCTGCGTGCGTTCGTCGAAGTGGTCGATGATGCTGCCGTCCGGCGCGACATTTTCCACGACGGCGCGAATTTCCTCGTGCAGGAAGAGGCGCTGGATATCCGCAAAGCAGCGGTCAATCCACGCGGTGTACACGCCGCCCTCCTCGCCCAGGTACTTGCGAAGCTCCTGAGCCGTCACGATCATAATCATGCGGCAGCCGAGGTTTTCCGCGGGTCGCTTGCCCGTGGTCTTGGGCGCCATCTTGCCGGGGGTGAAGAAGATGTCCGCGAACACGCCGAACCACCTGCGCGCCTTCTCCGCGCTCTTCGGGTCTCCGGTGGCGCCGTAGTGGGCGGCCCAGGCAATGGCGGCGAAGCATTCGCTGTAGGCGTACCTCCGCTTGCGCAGGGGCGTGCCGTCCGCCGCCACGTGGAAATACATCCGCCCGTCTGCGGGGTCGATGCATTTCTCATCCAGGAAGTGCAGGGCGCTCTCCGCCCAGCGCAGCCATTCCGGCTTCTTCTCGATGCTCAGGTAGCAGGTGAGCAGCATCCACGCCATGCGCCCCTGGGCCCACACGCTCTTATCGCTGTCCACCATGGAGCCATCCGCATCGAAGCAGTGGTAGAGACCGCCGTGCTCCTCGTCCACCGCGCGCGGGAACCAGAAGGGGATCACCTCGCCCAGCAGCTTCTCCCGATAGAATTGTCCGAGCTTTTGCTTATCCATGACCGTGCCGCGTGCTGCGGGTGTTATTTGTTGATTGCCCAATCGAAGAAGCCGATAGCCTTCAGCTCATCCTTGAGCTGCGTCACCGTGGCGGCGTCCGGGGCGCCCATCGGCAGGCGCGCCGGTCCCAGGTCCACGCCCCACCAGCCCATAATCACCTTGCAGCAGCCCATATAGCCCTTTGCGGCGATGATGTTGATCATCTGCACAGAGAGCTTCTGCAGGTGGCGCGCCTTCTCGATGTCTCCCGCATTGAAGGCGGCGATGAGATCCTGGTAGAGTTTCGGCGCGTAGTTGAAGGAGGAGCCCACGCCGCCCTTTGCGCCCGTGGCCAGCGCGGCGAGGAACCACTCGTCCACGCCCCACGGGATGTCGTACTTGCCGCCCTCGTAGTTGAGCGCTTCCATGTAGAGCGCGAGATCCGGGTTGGTGAACTTCACCCCGCAGAAATTCGGGATCTTCGCGGCGCAGGCGGCGATCACCTTGCAGGGGTTGAACGCCACATGCGTCAGCGCAGGAATGTCGTAGAAGTAGTAGGGAAGTCCCGGCGCGCCGGAAGCCTCGAACGCCAGACAGTCCACCAGCGAGTCAATGCTGCCGGGCTTGAAATAGCAGGGAGAGTTGCTCGCCGTGCCGGCCGCCCCGCACTGAACGGCGTACGCCGCCAGCTCGCGACCGTCATACACGCTGTTGCCGCCGGTGTGCACGATGAATTGCAGACCGTGCTTCTTAGCGGCCTCGCCCCAGGCCGCCATGTTCTCCTTGCGCTCCGTGAGCTGCATGTGAGCCGACTCGCCCGTGGATCCGGTGATGAAGGTGAGCTTGATGCCCTGTGAGGCGAGGAAGGCTGCCTGCGCATCGACGGCGTCCGGGTTGCATGTCCCGTTCGCGCGCATAGGCGTGTGAGTGGCTGCTACGAGTCCGTGGAGTTTCAATGAGGTTTGCATAGAAAGACAGAGGGTGGTTCTACCCTTTCAAATTCCTTTCTACCCCATCCCTCCCCCTTTTTCAAGTCAATTCTCACGAAATGCAATCTTTTCAACTCAGAAAAATCCCGGGGGGAGCGGGGGCTCGTTTCCGGCTCTTCTGAGGGTGCAATTGGCAGGGCGCCGTTCGGGTTCTGTAAGCCGGATTCTGTCCGTCCTTTCGGACTGTGTGGTCATTTTTCTCACGCTTTCGCGTGCCCCGCGCAGAGCGGGGTGCAACTAGTACCCGGGGGAGTGTGGGCAGGCAGGCGACCTTCCCCCTGTTTGTCTTGCATCACGCGGGGCTTGCCGTGCCCCCGTTGTTGCCTTCGGGGCGGTGGGCTCTTACCCCACCATTTCACCCTTACCCGGGAGATCCGGGCGGTTTGTTTTCTGTGGCGCTTTCCGTTGCGGCGGGATTGACCCGTCGCCCCCCCGCTTTCGCGAGGCGCGTTGCCTTGTGATGTCCGGACTTTCCTCTACGGCGCAGGGCGCAAGCCCCCGCCGCAGCGACCACCCGAACCCGAACGGCACAAGGCGATGCTACCACAGGCAGGGAAAAAAACAAGACCAAAACAAGCGTCCGAATTGTTGGAAAGTTATCTTGCGGACGTCGGGACGCCGGGTGTAGGATGGCGACACTATGGAGTCCTACACATCCGAAACGAAATTAGAGGAGGGGATGCGCTGCTGCACCTCGATGCGGCGGCAGGATGCCGACGCTTTCTGCACCGACGTGCCGACCGCTCTGGGAGGGAAGGGGGAGAAGGCCACGCCCGGGGAGATGCTCGCCGCCACCGTAGCTTCCTGCATGCTCAGCATGCTCGCCTTCACCGGCAAGCGGCGCGGTCTCGACACCCGCGGCATGAGCATCTGCGCCCGCTGCGGCGAAGGCCCGCAGGGCATCGGCTCCCTGCATTTCCTCATCACGGTTCCTCAGCCGATGGACGATGAGCAGAAAAACCTGCTGGAGCACGCCGCGCTGAACTGCCCCGTCGGTCAGGCCATCCGCCCCGAAATCACCCGGGAAATCATCTGGCACTGGGAAAAATAATCCTGCCTGTCCGCGTCTCGCTATGCCGGGGCAGGCGAAGAATGGAGCGGCGGGGTCGTCCTTTCGACCCCGCCGCTCACGGTTTAGAATTTGGTACGATAGCCGAGGGAGGCGTCGAGGGACATAAAGCCCTTGCGCAGCTCGAGGGAAGCGTCGAAGA